>NZ_JBITWA010000004.1:54184-107286 GCF_044543425.1 Bacillus sp. NPDC077411
ACAATGCGAATGGAGTAGCATATAAGTATGAAGTGAAAGAACAGCCAGTAGACGGATATCAAACAGAAGTAAAAGGTTATGACATTACAAATACAAAAGTAGGCCAAACAAAAGTAGAAGGAACGAAGACATGGAAAGACGATAACGCGAAAGATCGTCCAAGCACGATCAAGGTAGACTTACTACAAAACGGTAAAGTAGTAGACACGGAAGAAGTAAGTGAAGCAACAAACTGGAAGTATACGTTTGAAAATCTCCAAGCGTATGATGCGAATGGAGTAGCATATAAGTATGAAGTGAAAGAACAGCCAGTAGACGGATATCAAACAGAAGTAAAAGGTTATGACATTACAAATACAAAAGTGGGCCAAACAAAAGTAGAAGGAACGAAGACGTGGAAAGACGATAATGCGAAAGATCGTCCAAGTACAATCAAAGTCGACTTACTACAAAATGGCCAAGTAATCGCAACACAAGAAGTAACAGCCGAAAAAGGTTGGAAATACGAATTTAAAGATTTGGCGGCATACGATGCGAATGGAGTAGCATATAAGTATGAAGTGAAAGAACAACCAGTAGACGGATATCAAACAGAAGTAAAAGGTTATGACATTACAAATACAAAAGTAGGCCAAACGAAAGTAGAAGGAACGAAAACGTGGAAAGACGATAATGCGAAAGATCGTCCAAGCACGATCAAGGTAGACTTACTACAAAACGGTAAAGTGGTGGATACGAAAGAAGTAAGTGAAGCAACAAACTGGAAGTACACGTTTGAAAATCTCCAAGCGTACGATGCAAATGGAGTAGCATACAAGTATGAAGTGAAAGAACAACCAGTAGACGGATATCAAACAGAAGTAAAAGGTTATGATATTACGAATACAAAGATTAAGGAACCGACACCTGAAGTTCCTAACGAAAATACAAATAACGATCCAAAAGTTCCATTTAATAAAGAAAACGATAAGACGACAGTATTACTTCCTAAAACAGGAGGAACACCAGCGGAAATGATTTCAATTGTTGGAGGTATGGTATTGTTCGTTTTAGGTGGAATTCTATTCGCTCGTCAACGAATTAAACAATAAAAAACTTTAGATTATTATTGATATCCCCTTTAGGGAATCATTCAAAAAACTTCACGGAAAGATGAAGGGAAGAATGAAGCTTGAAGGGGATTTTTTGTCTTTTCTTTAGGTGTCGCACTTAATAATACAATTCGCCTCTCAATAAAAAAGCCACCAGTTCTAGATGGTGGCTTTGAGGATAATTAAGCAGCTTTTTGTTCTTTTTGTACAGCAGGTTTTTGAAGAACATTATAGACACCAGTACCAATGACTTCTAACGCCATTTTCATACGTTCTGGTGAAATGTTTTCTAACACATTATCTTGTGGTGTGTGGTATACCTTTTCAATGTGATAGATAAGTGGATCCCAGCTATCTACCCCCATCCAAATAAATAATGCTGAAGGGATGCCAGCGTAAGCAAATGGCACATGGTCACTGGAACCAAATTTTCCTTGAAGAACAAGGTCATTATTTAACTGTTTACTAGCATTTAATGCTGCATCTGTTACAAGATTCGTAGAACCGTCAGGAGTCATTGCATATAAATTTTTTGCTTTATCATAATTTGTAGCAACCATATCAGCATTGAAAACACCTAAAATACGATCACGTTCTTGTTTTGATAAGTTATCAACGTAGTGCTCAGAGCCAAAAAGCCCCATTTCTTCTGAACCGAAAGCAATAAAGCGGATTTCTTTGTCAGTTTCTACATTTTGGAATGTGCGAGCCAATTCTAATAATAATCCAGTTCCAGAAGCATTATCATTTGCCCCGGGTGCCCCGGCAACGCTGTCATAATGAGAACTTACGATGACAGCTTTTTCATTTCCGGCGCTATTTTTCGGTTTCTTTTTTGCGATGACATTTAGAGATTGTAAGTTTGATTCATGTCGTGCCTTTAAAGAAAGAACTGTACTCCCCTTTTTTGCTAATTCTTCTTTGAAGGCATTTCCTTGTGCATAAGCAAGGCCAAATACAGGAATTGATTGTTTTTTTGTTAATCTTGGCTTGAAAGTTTGTCCATAATTGCCACGTCCACCAATTAAACTATACAAGAGAACGCCTTTTGCACCTTTTGCTACAGCATTTTCCACTTGTTTGTTATAGTCTTCTACTGTTTCTCCTTTTTCAAATAATACAATTTTTCCGTTTACTTCATTCGGGATTTCTTCTAGTTTTGTCCCATTTGGAACAAAGATTAGAGGAGCAGTAACAGCTTCAGTTGAAATAAGAGAATTTGGTGCAGCACCTGTTTGCCAATTTCGGGAATGGGATAGTGGAGAATCAATAAATCCCACGTATTGATCTGGTACAGCAAATGGTTGATATTCTACTTCATATCCCATTGCTTTTAATTTCATTCCGACATAACGGGAAGCCCACTGTTCTGCTTGAGTTCCGCCAGGGCGGGGGCCAATTGTTTCAGATAAAAAGCGAACATGTTCAATTGCGCGGTTGGAATCAACTTTTTCAATAATAGGTGAAACTTTTCCATTTTCTGAAGGGGAATCAGCTTTTGCTTGTCCAAGAGGGGCTAATCCGGCAGTGAGTGATATAGCAAGCAAAGAGCTTACTACTTTTTGTTTTAATGATCTCTTCATATTTTCTTCTCCCATTCTTCTATTCTATCTGACTGACAAAAGAAGACGGATAACGACCTTATTCTATCTTTTATTTTTTGTATTTTCAATCAATTGATGTTGAGAAATAAAAACAATAGATATTTTATAGTTTATATATTTTGTTTAAAAAATATATAATATCATCTTAGAGAAAGGTTCGCTTTTTTGTTTGAAGGCCCCTAAATTGTATGTCTAGTGTATTCGAACTTTAGATTATGTAGAGAAAAAGGAATGCATCATTTCTGAGTGCATTCCTTTTATTCGGTATTTATAGCGCTGTTAAAATAATTGGTTCACCGCGGGTTACAACGATTGTATGCTCGCACTGTGCAACAAGGCTGTTATCTGGTGTGACAAATGTCCAGCCATCATCACCGCGTTCAATAATATGATCTGCGCCCATCGATACGAATGGTTCTACTGCTAAGACAAGTCCTTCTTTTAAGAGAGCGTTATCCATTGGATCAAAATAGTTTAAAATGTGATTTGGTGCTTCGTGTAAGCTAAGACCAATGCCATGTCCTGTTAAGTTTTGAATGACCGTATAACCATTTTTACGAGCATCATTGGCAACCGCACGACCAATTTGATTTTGTTTTGCACCAGCTTTTACTTTTTTCATGGCTGCCCAAAATGCACTTTCAACAGCAGCGCAAAGTTTTTCTTTTGCTTCGTCTTGTCCAAGAACAAATGAAATACCTGTATCTGCATAGTAACCATCAAGTGCCGCAGATACGTCGACGTTTACTAAGTCGCCTTCTTTTAGGACACGGTCTCCTGGGATGCCGTGTGCAACTTCTTCATTGACGCTAATGCAAGTTGTCCCTGGAAAATCATATTCTTTTTCAGGTGCAGAAATAGCACCGTGATCATCTAATACTTTCTTACCGATTAAATCAAGCTCTTTTGTTGTCATGCCTGGTTTCGCTTGTTTTTTCATTTCCTCGCGAGCAAGCGCAACGATGCGACCGATTTTTCGTAAGCCTTCTAAATCTTGTTCATTGCGAATAATCATGAAAACCACTGTCCTTCCTCGAATGTACATCTCACATGATTGTATCATGTTTGTTTTTGTCCTGCTACTGACGTGGAAAGTCACTCATTTTAAGATTTCCTGACATTTGTCATATTCATGTCATGACGTCTCATACTGTTTTCCACCTCTTCCAATTTATACAATATAAATATAAGAACGACGGAGGTGGGGAAATGGAACAGATAATTGCAGTAAATGGTGTTTCAAAAACATTTAAACATAAAAAAGCAGTAAATAACGTTTCATTTACAGTAGCGAAAGGAGAAATCGTTGCATTACTTGGACCGAACGGAGCGGGGAAAACGACAACAATTTCGATGATGCTTGGATTAAGGGATCCTTCAGAAGGAAAAGTTTCTATCTTCGGTAAGAGCCCAAAACACCGAGATGTTCGCAATCGCCTTGGAGCAATGCTGCAAGAAGTGAGCGTCATTGATAGTGTGTCAGTAGAAGAAGCAATTGATTTGTTTCGTAGTTATTATACGAATCCAATTGCAAAAGAAACATTACTTAAGTTATCAAATTTAGAATCAGAAAGAAAGCAAAGGTGTGAAAAGCTATCTGGCGGGCAAAAAAGACGTTTAAATTTTGCACTCGCGCTTTCTGGGAATCCCGATTTACTTTTCTTAGATGAACCAACAGTAGGGATGGACATCACGTCTAGAAAAAGCTTTTGGGATACAATTCGAAAATTGGCAGATGAAGGAAAAACAATAATTTTAACAACACATTACTTAGAAGAAGCAGATGCATTAGCAAATCGAATTTTATTATTTGCAAATGGAAAAGTGATTGTTGATGGAACACCAGATGAGATGAAAGCAACAATTTCTCAAAAAACAATATCGTTTTATGTAAAAGAGGAAGTGCCGACGAGTATGCTTCGTAGCCTACCTCATGTTACAAGTGTCCAGTGGCATGAAAAGCGTGTGGTGCTGACAACAGATGATCCAGATGCTACGATACAGGAAATTTTTAACAAAAATTTGCCGGTCATGGATATTGCTGTGGAACGGGGCAGCCTGGATGAAGCTTTTGAACAGTTTGTTGCAAATCAGAAGGAGGGAATTGCATGAGAGCGTTTTGGATGCAATGCAAAATAGAAATATTACGTACGTTTCGCAATAAATTATTTATCTTTTTCTCATTATTAATGCCGGTTATGTTTTATTACATTTTTACAAATGTGGTGCCAGTGCCGCAAAACGGAGATGCATGGAAAGCACACTATTTAATTTCGATGGCTACTTTTAGTATTGTAGGAACAGCACTCTTTAGTTTTGGTGTTCGTCTGTCACAGGAAAAGGGGCAAGGGTGGACACAGCTTTTACAAATTACACCGCTGCCAGAGGGAGTATATTTAGCAGCTAAAATTATTGCTCAAACGGTTGTAAATGCTTTTTCAATCATCGTTATTTTCATCGCGGGTATAGTCATGAATGATGTACAGTTAACAATTGGACAGTGGATTGGCGCTGGATTATGGTTATTGGTTGGTGTTACACCATTTTTAGCACTTGGAACAATTATCGGTGCAATTAAGAAAGCGGATGCGGCTACTGGACTAGCGAATATATTAAATATGTGTTTAGCGATTCTAGGCGGCTTGTGGATGCCGATTGAAATATTTCCAAAGACGTTAAGAAGCATTGGGGAATGGACACCGACATATCATTTTGGAAGTGCAGCTTGGGACATTGTTGCTGGCAAGACAATTGGTTGGGAAAATGCGGCAATTTTGGGAGGTTATTTTATCGCTTTTGTTGTACTATCAATATATATAAGAAAAAGACAGGAAGCGGTATAAAATGATCGAAAAGAAGCAGTTTGAAATTTTTCCAAAACATATGGGATTTTTCCCTTATATATGGCTCGTATATTTGTTTTTTCCTCTTTACTACCTGATGGGGCAATCAGGATGGAAATTGATATTAGGAGGCGGGATGCTTATACTCTTTGTTATTGCATACCGCCAGCTTTATTTTGTGCCAAAGAATTATGTGATGTGGGCCTGTATTCAAATTGTAATTACGTTCTTATTTAGTACGTTTTATAACCCATATATGATTTTCTTTGGGTTTTTTATAGCCAATGCAGTGGGATTTGCACCGACAAAAAAACAATTTCGATTGTTATTTTTCTTTTTGATCGTCATGATTGGTTCTTTTATGTTGGTGAATATGCGCGTGTTTATAAATACGTCTGCCATAACTGCAATCCCGATGTTTATTTTAATGATTGTTACACCATTTGGCATGCGGAATTTTAATCAAAAAAAGATATTAAGGACACAATTAAGTGAAGCAAATGAACAAATTCGCGATCTAGTGAAGCGCGAAGAACGTCAGCGTATTGCAAGAGATTTACACGATACGTTAGGACATACGTTATCGCTTATTACATTAAAAAGTCAGCTTGTTGAGAAGCTGATTGTGAAAAATCCGGAACGCGCTTGTCTAGAGGCAAAGGAAATTACGCAAACATCAAGAACGGCGTTAAAACAATTACGAGAATTAATTTCTGATATGCGGATGATTACTGTCGAAGAAGAGTTAGAGCAAGTGAAGGTAATTCTTCAAGCTGCTAGTATGTCGCTTGAGGTGCACCAGGAGACAAGTACGAATGTATTATCGCCGCTAGAACAAAACATTGTGGGAATGTGTTTACGTGAAGCGGTGACAAATGTGGTTAAGCATAGTAAGGCAACAGAGTGCGTGATTTCGTTACTTGAAGCACAGGGGAAATTGATCGTACAAGTAAAGGATAATGGCATTGGATTACAAAAAAATCACGATGGGAATGGTATTCTTGGCATGAGGGAGCGATTGGCTCTTATTGATGGAGTACTTAAATTAGATGATATTCATAATGGAACGATGTTAACGATACATGTTCCAATTGTTATAAGAACAGGGAAAGAGGGTGTGCGTGCATGATCCGAATCATCATTGCAGAAGATCAGCGTATGCTTCGCGGAGCGTTAGGAGCTTTACTAGATTTAGAGGATGATATTGAAGTTGTTGGGCAAGCGGAAAACGGAGAAGAGGCTTTAAAGCTAATTGAAACATTGCAGCCGGATATTAGTATTATGGACATTGAAATGCCGATTCAAAGCGGGCTGGATGTTGCTGAAACATTACGGAAGCAGCAATCATCGTGCAGAGTTATGATTTTAACAACATTTGCTCGTCCCGGTTATTTTGAGCGCGCAATGAAAGCAAATGTACATGGATATTTATTAAAAGATAGTCCGAGTGAAGATCTTGCAGCGGCAATTCGTAATGTTATGAATGGAAAACGAGAAATTTCTCCTGAGCTTATGTTTGGACTATGGCAAGAACAAAATCCGTTAACAGATCGGGAAAAAGAAGTTCTCCTATTAGCGAAAGAAGGAAAGACGACAAATGAAATCGCAAAAACACTATATCTTTCATCTGGAACCGTTCGAAATTATATTTCGGATGTTTTAACAAAGTTGGATGCAAAAAATCGGATTGAGGCGATTACGATTGCAGAAGAAAAAGGGTGGATATGAAAAAAGATGTTTACCAATGTGAATCGGTAAACATCTTTTTTATTATTTTCTATTTTGTACATCAATCACTTCATTCACTTGTGGTAATGCTTTGTAACCGTGTGCTAGGAATGCTTTGTCTACTTCTGTTGCTACGGCATTACCATATAAGTCTTTTGCAGCTTGTACAATGTGAGAGTGAAGAGATTCGAAATCTTCTGCTGATGTTGCATAGTTTTGCAGGGCACGCATAACGATTTTACTTACTTTATCGTTACCTTGTTTTGCAACTGTTACACCGTTATATGTTTTTCCTTCTACCAATTGATAAAGAACGTGACTAATAATCCCTGAATTTTGATGAGACTCTTGGTTGTTTCCATCATTATAGAAATCTTGTAAGTTTGTATATAGTTTTTTACCATGGTCACCGATTTCGTTTGGAATATCACGAATTGTTGGGCCGTCTAATGTATCACCCATAATCCAGTTTCCTTTGTCTTTCTTTACGTAAAACTCTATTTGTGTTCCCCAGAAGTCCGCAAGCCCTTCATTTAATGCATTTGTTTCATCGTTTGGATATTTTACAACTTTATTTTTAGTTGTTCCGCTAAATACAGCATGTCCAAATTCATGTGCGGTTACATCAATAGCAGATGTTAATTTTCCGTTTAAGCCATCGCCAAACACCATTTGGTTCCAAACTGGATGCCAAAAGGCGTTTTCATAGTTTGTTTTTACACCATCACTTACTTCAGTAGAATCAAATCCATGTACGCTTGCAACAATTTTTGCATCTTTATTATCGTAGCTTTTTAGATTGTGTTTCGTTTTATAATAATCATAAATAACACTCATGTTTTTCATAACACCAACAGCTTCTTTATCGACAAATGTAGTTGATGTACTAGAAACGAGTGTACCAGGATAACCAGCTTGATCATATCCGCCTTGCGAATCTGCATAGTTTGCATCATAAATATAAATACCATTACCACGCATTAAATCAGCTAAATAAAATTTTCCATCAGTTCCTTTTGCGATATTAAATAATGTCTTTTCTAGTAGTGCGTTTACACCAGCTCCGTGTTTTTTTACTGAAGATAACTGCGGAATCCCAGCTTGTGGAACAGGTTGTTTTTCTTTATTTTTTACGATTTTTTCTTGGAATAACATTTCACTATGGATTAAATCAATAATTGCTTGACCGTTAATGATTTGATCGTCATTTTCATATGTAAATGTAATAACATCTGCATATGTGTAGCTGCCGTCTTGTTTTTTATAAATGACAGTTTCACCAGTAAATTCTTTTTCTAACGCATCATTTGGAGTTTGAAGAGCATTTCGTAAGAAAGTTTTCACTTCATTTTTCGACAAAAAATTTGTTATAGTAAGATTAGGTTGTTGTGCTAAATTTTGGGCAACCTTACCGCTGACAGTTGTAATTACTCCATTTTTATCTACTTTTACAATTAAGTCTTGGCCGTATACTTTGTAGCTTTTATAAGTTTGGGTAAGACGTACTTCTGTTTGATTTTCTTTTGTCTCTTTATTTGTCAGTTGGAAATCAACGCTTTTTTCAGTGGTAACTTGTTCTTGTTGTGCTTTTGACCCTTGCACTTCACCTTTTAAGTACTTTTTCGCGATGTTTTCTTTCGTGTCATTTTGAGGTTCTGTTAATTTTCCGATTGTTAGACCGGGCTGAGCAACTTCAACTTTTACTTGGTTATTATTAATTTCTTGAGCATGAATTGCTTCAGTTGATAAAGGACAGAGTAGACCGAAAGTAAGAAGGGCACTAGTCATTTTTTTATAATTCATCTCTAACACTCCTAATCTTGTATTTGTATGAGATAAATTGTAAGAGGAAGTTGCTAAATTTTATATAAATTATGCAATATTTCATATCGAAAATTGTCGAAAGGGCCTTATTGTAGTGGTATGACCACTTAAAAAAATAAACTGCTATAAACGGGATGGTGAGCTAACATGCATGCACAAAAGCTGGGAGCCGAAATTAAAAACATTAGAGTAATGAGAGGTTTGACACAAAAGCAGCTATCTGATAACATATGTCAT
Organism: Bacillus sp. NPDC077411; assembly: GCF_044543425.1. Taxonomy (NCBI): domain Bacteria; kingdom Bacillati; phylum Bacillota; class Bacilli; order Caryophanales; family Bacillaceae; genus Bacillus; species Bacillus sp. NPDC077411. The sequence goes on from NZ_JBITWA010000004.1 coordinate 63,512, forward strand.
CAGTCGGAAGTAAGTAGAATAGAATCAGGAGTAGTATATCCAAGCATGGACATACTTCAGGGAATTGCAGCGAAGCTAAAAGTACCTATCATTCATTTTTATGAAGTACTGGCTTATTCTGATATTGAACGAAAAAAACAATTTAAGAGTCATATTAAATCGCTAAGCAAACAAAGGAGATATGAAGAAATTTATAAAAAGGTATGGGATGAATTAAAGAAAGAAGAAGATCATCCAGAGTTTCAACAGTTTCTTCTTTGGTACCATCACTTATCGGCGTATGTGTTGAAAAAAGTGAATTATGAATACTGCATTTTGGAATTAAAAAAATTAATAAATCAGCAATTAGTAGGTATAGATGTATTTCAAAATTTATATATCGAAAATTCAATTGCAAACATTTATGCGGAAAATGGATGTATTCAAAAAAGCATCGAACTTTATCAAAATATTTTAAAACAGTTGGAGTCGTTACATAGTAGCGAGGAATTTGCTATAAAGGTTGGCTATAATTATGCAAAGGCATTGTATTTAGATGAACAGTATGAGAAAGCGCTTAAGCAAGTTGAAAAAGCAATTGAAACATCATGCTGTAATAGTAACATGACACTCATTGGGCAGCTGTTTTATCAAAAAGGAGAATGTCTTGAAAAGCTAGGGCATTCAGAAGATGATATTAGAATTGCTTATGAAAAAGCTCTTTTCTTTTTTGAACTATTAGATTTATGTTCTTACAAAAAGACGCTTTTAAAAAAAATGAATGTTTAAATATGAAAAAAATGGATATGCATAATTACATGTTTTGTGGATAAAATTTCATGTTATATTAAAAGAAAGATATGGAGGGAATGGAATATGAAGAAACTTCTTGTTGGTAGTTTATTGACGTTAGCAATGTTAGCGGGTATTTCATTTGGAACTGCGGTAGTAGATCAAAATCAAGCAGTAACAAATCATAACGAGGTAGTACAATTAGCTTCAGACTTACCATTTGAATATTAAAATAGAAAAAAACAACCGTCTAATTAAGACGGTTGTTTTTTTATGTCTTTTTCTAAATTTGTATTCCCTTTTGTAATAAATTCTATACGTCTTCAGCATAGACTAGTTTACCATTCAAGGGTATTGCTGCTCCGGCGTTTTATTCCCCTAATGGATGAAAGGTCCGCTACTAATTTAAATAGTGTTAAATCTTTTTGCAGGAGAACAGTTCCACAATGCAAGTGCATGTGCGACATAACCAAATCTTATTTGCATAGGTACCCCGCCTTTTCTGTATTTATAGAAAAAAAGAAAATAATGTTCCGATCCATTCCTTTCCTTTGTCAGAAAGGGATAGAGAAGAAACATCATCCATAGAAAGTAAGATGGAAGCTTTTAAGTCTTGCTCAATTTCTTTCTTTACTTGTTCTAAAAACGGTGAGTCATATAATATACAATTGATTTCATGATTAATATATAAGCTTCGCTTATCAAAATTTGCAGTTCCAATATCACAAATACAGCCATCTACCATTACAATTTTTGCGTGAAAAAATCCATCTAGAAATTCATGAATATGACACCCTGCTTTAATAAGCTTCCGACAATATGGAAGTTTTGCTTCACGAACAAATGGATGATCTGCTTTTTTAGGAACGAGTATAATAATACGAACGCCTCTTTTTCGAGCGCGCAGCAATGCGTTCATTAGTTTTTTTCCAGGAATAAAATAGGGCGTACCAATATACAGTTCTTTTGTGGCCTTTTCAATAAGGTCGAGAAATGTTTGTTGTAAATATGCACCGTCAGTTGGTATGAACCGATGAGAAGTTTCTCCTTTTTTTAGTATTGGAAAATAACAATTTTCATGCAATAAGTCTTCATTTGTATCATCGCGCCAATCATGTAGAAACTGCGTTTGTAAATCTTGTACACCTTCTTCAGTAAGGCGTAGATGATAGTCACGCCAAGGCCCTAGTTCTTGGTTGTGCCCTAAATATTCTTCCCCGATGTTGAATCCTCCAATGTACCCAATTTTTCCATCAATAATTGTAATTTTTCTATGATTTCTTTGGTTAACGGAGAAAAAGAGAAATGGAAGGCGAATTTTATGACAAAATGAAAAGTGCACACCGTGTTGTTTTAATTTACAAATCGTTTGTTTTGATAAATGATGGCTGCCGATTCGATCAAGAAGAAGGCGCACTTCAATACCTTGCTCTGCTTTTTCCATTAAAAGCTGTAAAAATGTGTGACTAATTTCATCATTTTTTACGATAAAAAACAAAATATGTACATGGTGTTTAGCGTGTTGTATATCAGTAAATAGTTCCTTATATAATGTTTGACCATATGTATAAAGTTTAAAATTACTATGGCGTACAGGAAAGGAACGCGGTTTAAGATTGTTCAAATGAATTTTTCTTCCATAGATGAAGTCAAAAGTTGCCCACAGTAAGAGAAAGATAAGGACGAGAAATAAAAAGTTCATGTAATCATTCCCCCCTCTATATTCATTTTTATCCTGCTATTCGAAGACAGTAATCCCCAGCCCTGAATATTCAGAGGCTACTGGCATTGGCATGAGCCAAATTGATTCAACTAATCATCAATGGGAATGAAAAAACCCTACTGATGGAAGTGTCGCTTTATAGTTTCACCGAAATAAAAAGCTTTATGAAAAAATATATTGTTGTATAACAAAAAACTGTTGACTGAATGCTCACTCATCATATAATGGGAGTAGGGGTAATAAATTCAGAAAATTATTTATTTTCGAAGATTCGAAAATAAAAATCATACTACATGGAGAGGGGCTGGCAGAAATTATGAATAGCTTATTAATTGTAAATTGGTTGGCGACAATTGCCATCATAGCGTATGCAGCATATTTATTTGTGTATCTTATACGAACACGAATTACCTACATACGATTAGGAAAGAAAGTAGAGTTTGATCGCCGCTTTAAAGAAAGATGGGACTTGATTAAAGGGAATGTCTTCGGACAAAAGAAGCTGCTCAAAGATAAAAAAAGCGGCATCATGCACGTTATGTTTTTTTACGGATTTATTCTTGTCCAGTTTGGAGCAATTGACTTCATATGGAAAGGCTTAGCACCAGGATCACATCTTCCACTTGGACCACTATATTCTGCATTTACATTCTTCCAAGAAATCGTCACACTTATCATTTTAATCGCAGTCTTTTGGGCTTTTTATAGAAGGTATATTGAGAAGCTTGTTCGTTTAAAGAGGAACTTTAAAGCAGGGCTAGTTTTAATTTTTATCGGCGGCTTAATGTTATCTGTTCTCCTTGGTAATGGAATGGGCATCATTTGGCATGGCGAGGAATTATCATGGAGTGAACCGATCGCTTCTGCAATCGCTTACTTATTTTCTGGAATTGGCAAAACAGCTGCAATTACCCTGTTCTATTTTGCGTGGTGGATGCATCTACTTATTTTGTTAACGTTTTTAGTTTACGTTCCACAATCGAAACACGCGCATTTAATTGCAGGACCAGCAAATGTATACTTTAGCCGTTTAACAAACCCAGGGAAATTAGAAAAAATTGATTTTGAAGATGAAACACAAGAAACGTTTGGCGTTGGGAAAATTGAAGACTTCAAACAAACCCAGCTTATTGATTTATATGCATGCGTAGAGTGCGGCCGCTGCACGAATATGTGCCCGGCAACAGGAACTGGTAAGATGCTGTCGCCAATGGATTTAATTTTAAAATTGCGTGACCATTTAACAGATAAAGGTGCAGCAGTAACGTCGCGCGCACCGTGGGTACCAACCGTTGCATTTAACAATACAAAAGGCAACCAATTAGCGATGATGGCAGCTGGAGATGGACAACATGAATCGGCAGCAACGCTCACATACAATCCAAGTTTAATTGGCGATGTCATTACGGAAACGGAAATTTGGGCTTGTACAACGTGCCGTAACTGTGAGGATCAATGTCCGGTTATGAACGAACATGTTGATAAAATTATTGATTTACGTCGCTACCTCGTTTTAACCGAAGGAAAAATGGATCCAGAAGCGCAGCGTGCTCTGACAAATATCGAACGTCAAGGAAACCCTTGGGGATTAAATCGTAAAGAGCGTGAAACGTGGCGTACGATGGAAGAAGAAGTTTCCATTCCAACTGTGAAAGAAAAAACGAAAGCAGGCGAAGAGTTTGAATATTTATTCTGGGTAGGGTCTATGGGATCTTATGACAACCGAAGCCAGAAAATTGCGTTATCATTTGCGAAGTTAATGAATGAAGCTGGTATTTCCTTTGCGATCCTCGGAAATAAAGAGAAAAACTCAGGAGATACACCGCGCCGCCTTGGAAATGAATTTGTTTTCCAAGAGATGGCAAGTAAGAATATTGAAGAGTTCGAGAAAGCGGGCGTGAAGAAGATTGTGACGATCGATCCGCATGCGTATAACACGTTTAAAAATGAGTATCCGGACTTTGGATTACAAGCAGAAGTCTATCATCATACAGAACTGTTAGCACAGTGGGTGAAAGAAGGGCGCTTAAAGCCAGTTCACCGCGTAGAAGAAACGATTACGTATCACGATTCTTGTTATTTAGGACGTTATAACGAAGTATATGAAGCGCCGCGCAATATTTTAAAAGCGATTCCAGGTGTGAAGCTTGTTGAAATGGAACGTAATCGCGAAACAGGAATGTGCTGCGGAGCTGGCGGCGGTCTGATGTGGATGGAAGAGACGGCTGGTTCGCGTATTAACGTGGCCCGTACCGAACAAGCACTTGCTACATCGCCGACGATGATCGGTACGGGCTGTCCGTATTGCTTAACGATGATCAGCGATGGTACGAAGGCGAAAGAAGTAGAAGAGCGCGTGCAAACGCTTGATATAACAGAGATTTTAGAGCGCTCTGTCATCGGACCGAAGAAAGAAGCAATGTAACATATAAGAATCCGTACAACTTTAGATAAAAGGAGGTGCAAACCGTGCACCTCTTTCTCACAACAGCTGCACTGAACGAGCGTTCAATCAACGCCGTAATAAAAAGAAATGGGGGAATATGTTTTGACAAGAACAGTAATTTTAAGTGCTGCAAGAACACCTGTTGGAAAGTTTGGGGGAGCTTTAAAGGATGTAAAGGCAACGGAGCTTGGAGGAATTGCAATTGGAGCGGCATTAGAGCGCGCGAATGTTGCAGCAAGTGATATTGAAGAAGTTGTATTTGGAGCGGTTATTCAAGGAGGACAAGGGCAAATTCCATCTCGCCAGGCAGCTAGAGAGGCAGGGATTCCGTGGGAGACTCGTACAGAAACAGTGAATAAAGTTTGTGCATCCGGACTTCGTGCTGTAACGTTAGCAGATCAAATTATTCGTACTGGCGATCATTCGTTACTTGTAGCAGGCGGCATGGAATCGATGAGCAATAGTCCATATATTTTACGCGGCGCACGCTGGGGATATCGTATGGGGCATAACGAAGTTGTCGACTTAAATGTGGCAGATGGTTTAACGTGCTCATTTACCGGCATGCATATGGGTGTGTACGGCGGCGATGTTGCGAAAGAAGATGGTATTTCCCGTGAAATGCAAGACGAGTGGGCGTACAGAAGTCATATGCGTGCGACTGCAGCGCAAAAGGAAGGCCGCTTTGAAGAAGAAATTGTCCCTGTATCTGTGCCGCAGCGAAAAGGGGAACCGGTAGTCGTAGCGCACGACGAAGCACCGCGCAAAGATACAACACTTGAAAAATTAGCAAAGCTAAAACCTGTATTTGATAAGGATGCAGCGGTTACGGCTGGGAATGCACCAGGTTTAAATGATGGGGCAGCAGCGCTCGTATTAATGAGTGAAGAGCGTGCGAAGGCGGAAGGAAGAAAACCCCTTGCAACGATTTTAGGGCATACAGCAATTGCGGTTGAAGCAAAGGATTTTCCGAGAACACCAGGCTATGCCATTAACGAGTTATTAAAGAAAACAGGCAAGAAAGTGGAAGACATTGATTTATTTGAGATTAATGAAGCGTTTGCTGCTGTAGCAATTGCAAGTGCAAATATTGCAGGCATTGATCCAGAGAAGATTAACGTAAACGGCGGAGCGGTTGCGATGGGGCATCCAATTGGAGCAAGCGGGGCGCGCATTATCGTTACTCTTATTCATGCATTGAAGCAGCGCGGCGGCGGAATCGGAATCGCTTCTATTTGCAGCGGCGGTGGTCAAGGCGACGCAATCATGATTGAGGTTCAGTAAAAAAGGGGGCTATAAACATGACAGTACAAAAGATTGTCGTAATTGGTTCGGGGCAAATGGGTTCTGGAATTGCACAGGTGTGTGCGATGGCAGGGTATGACGTATATATGCAAGATTTAAAACAAGAGCAGTTAGACCGCGGAATTGGGATTATTACAAAAAATTTATCTAGACAAGTTGAGAAGGGCCGCATGAGCGAAGAGGATAAGCAGGCAACGTTAAATCGTCTGACAGCAACGCTTACACTAGATTGTGTAAAAGAAGCAGACCTTGTCATCGAAGCGGCTGTGGAAAGAATGGACATTAAAAAGCAAATTTTTGCGAACTTAGATGAATTAGCACCAGAGCATACGATTTTGGCAACAAATACATCTTCGCTGCCAATTACTGAAATTGCAGCTGTTACAAATCGTCCAGAAAAAGTCATCGGTATGCACTTTATGAATCCAGTTCCGGTTATGAAGCTTGTCGAAATTATTCGCGGCTTAGCAACAGAGGATGCTGTATATGAAACGATTGAGGATATTACAAAAAAAATCGGCAAAGTCCCAGTTGAAGTAAATGACTTCCCAGGGTTTGTTTCTAACCGTATTTTATTGCCAATGATTAATGAGGCAATTTATACGTTATATGAAGGCGTGGCAACGAAAGAAGCAATCGATGAAGTTATGAAGCTTGGGATGAATCATCCGATGGGACCGTTGACACTTGCTGATTTTATCGGTTTAGATACGTGTTTATACATTATGGAAGTACTGCATGAAGGATTGGGAGATAGCAAATATCGACCATGCCCGCTCCTACGTAAATATGTGAACGCAGGCTGGTTGGGACGTAAGACAGGACGCGGTTTTTACGTTTATGAATAATAAACACCTCTTTCGGTGTACTAGTGGTCTTACTAAATCGTTCAATCGCAATAGAAAATAATTTGAGGTGGAGCAGATGAATTTTCAATTTACAGAAGAGCAGCAAATGATGCGGAAAATGGTTCGGGACTTTGCCGGGAAGGAAATTGCTCCCTTTGTTCCTACTATGGAGCAAGGGGTGTTTCCTCGAGAAGTCCTAAAGAAAATGGGTGAGCTTGGACTAATGGGGATACCGATTCCAGCGAAATACGGCGGAGCGGAAATGGATTTTATTTCGTATATTTTAGCCATTCATGAAATTTCAAAAGTAAGCGCTACCGTAGGGGTGATTTTAGCGGTACATACCTCTGTTGGAACGAATCCTATTTTATATTTTGGAACAGAAGAGCAAAAACAAAAATATCTTCCAAAGTTGGCAGCTGGTGAATATTTAGGGGCATTTGCATTAACAGAGCCAAGTGCGGGATCAGATGCTGGGAGTCTGAAATCAAGAGCAGTTAGGCAAGGTGATGAGTACGTTATTAACGGTTCGAAAGTATTTATCACAAACGGCGGCGAGGCAGATACATATATTGTCTTTGCTTCTACGAATCCGGAGGCAGGTACACGCGGGATATCGGCATTTATTGTTGAAAAAAATACACCGGGTTTAATTGTTGGAAAAGATGAACACAAAATGGGGTTATTAGGTTCTCGTACAGTGCAATTAACGTTTGAAGATATGAAAGTTCCTGCGGAGAATTTGCTTGGCGAGGAAGGTCAAGGTTTTAAAGTGGCAATGGCAAATTTAGATGTTGGCCGCATCGGTATCGGGGCGCAGTCACTTGGCATCGCCGAAGCAGCGCTGGAGTGTGCTACTGATTATGCGAAAGAGCGTCATCAATTTGGGAAACCAATTGCCGCGCAGCAAGGATTAGGCTTTAAGCTAGCGGATATGGCAACAGCCGTCGAGGCAGCTCGCCTGCTCGTATACCGCGCTGCATCATTAAGAGCACAAGGTTTACCGTGCGGGAAGGAAGCGTCAATTGCAAAATTATTTGCTTCCAAAACAGCAGTAGAAGTTGCTGTTGAAGGTGTGCAGGTGCTTGGCGGTTATGGCTATACAAAAGATTATCCTGCGGAGCGCTTCTTCCGCGATGCAAAAATATGTGAGATTTATGAAGGAACAAGTGAGATCCAGCGCTTAGTTATTAGTAGAGCGCTTTAAGGGGGAGATAGAGATGCATTTTAAACTATCAGAAGAGCACGAAATGATTCGGAAAATGGTTCGTGATTTTGCGAGAAATGAAGTGGCACCAACGGCAGCGGAGCGCGACGAAGAAGAACGCTTTGACCGCGCCTTGTTTGATCAAATGGCGGAGCTAGGTTTAACTGGTATTCCGTGGCCTGAAGAGTACGGCGGAATTGGAAGCGATTACTTAGCTTATGTGATTGCGGTAGAAGAGCTGTCACGCGTTTGCGCATCTACAGGTGTAACGTTATCAGCGCATACATCGCTTGCAGGATGGCCAATTTTTAAATTTGGTACAGAGGAGCAAAAACAGAAATATTTACGCCCAATGGCAGAAGGAAAGAAAATAGGTGCTTATGGCTTAACGGAGCCGGGTTCTGGCTCTGATGCTGGTGGAATGAAGACGACAGCAAAGCGTGATGGCAATCATTATATTTTAAACGGTTCGAAAATTTTCATTACAAACGGCGGAATTGCGGATATTTATGTTGTATTTGCACTGACAGATCCAGAATCAAAGCAGCGCGGTACAAGTGCATTTATTGTGGAAAGCAATGCGCCGGGATTTTCCGTTGGAAAGAAAGAGAGCAAGCTTGGTATTCGTTCTTCACCGACGACGGAGATTATATTTGAGGACTGCCGCATTCCTGCTGAGAACTTACTTGGCGAGGAAGGGCAAGGATTTAAAATTGCAATGCAAACATTAGATGGTGGCCGTAATGGTATTGCGGCGCAAGCGGTTGGTATCGCACAAGGCGCACTTGATGCTGCTGCTGATTATGCGAAGGAACGCCAGCAATTTGGGAAACCAATTGCCGCGCAACAAGGAATTGGCTTTAAACTAGCGGATATGGCGACTGGAGTAGAGGCGGCGCGCTTGTTAACATATCAAGCGGCTTGGCTTGAATCAGAAGGTTTACCGTATGGAAAAGAATCAGCAATGTCGAAACTATTTGCAGGAGATACAGCAATGAAAGTGACAACAGAGGCTGTGCAAGTATTTGGAGGATACGGTTATACAAAAGATTATCCAGTGGAACGCTTTATGCGCGATGCAAAGATTACGCAAATTTACGAAGGAACGCAAGAAATTCAGCGCCTTGTTATTTCACGTATGTTAACGAAGTAGAAATTATCCCGCTATTCGTGGGCAGTAAGCCCCCACTTCAAGATGCAGAGAAAAGCGTTGTCCAGCTTTGCCTCCGCTTTTCTAAAGAAGCTAGGTGGGGGATAACTGCTGGCATGCGCCCGATTGGGCGGGCTTTCTATCAGTGGGGGATGAAGAACCCCCCACTGATGGAAGTTTCATTTTATGAGAAGCGTAGGGAATCTCCTACGCTTCTTCCTGCAAATTGAGAAAAAAGGAGTGAAGGAGATGGTTAAGCGCAATGTACAAGCATCTGTGAAAGATGAAAGACTTATTGCACTTCGGCGTGAGCAAATGATTAAAGGTGCTGTGCAGCTCTTTAAACAAAAAGGATTTCCTCGTACAACAACAAGAGAAATTGCAAAAGCGGCAGGCTTTAGCATTGGTACGCTCTATGAATATATTAGAACGAAAGATGATGTACTTTATTTAGTGTGCGATAGCATTTATGAACATGTAAAAGAGCGCTTAGAGCAAGTGTTGTGCAGAGAAAAAGGAAATGTTGATAGCTTAAAAGCAGCGATTACAAACTATTTTAAAGTTATGGATGAATTACAAGAAGAGGTTCTTATTATGTATCAAGAAGTTCGTTTTCTACCAAAAGAATCGCTGCCTTACGTATTAGAGAAAGAATTTCAAATGGTGGGGATGTTCGAAGATATTTTGCAGCAATGTGTTCAAAATAAAGTATTTACTTTAACAAAAAAAGAGATTCAACTGCTTGCTCATAATATTTTTATTCAAGGACAAATGTGGGGATTTCGTCGCTGGGCGTTGCAGAAACTTTATACATTGGAAGAGTATACAGAGATGCAAATTCGTTATGTGTTAAATGGTGCTCATATGATTCAAAACGAAAAAGGAAAATAACCTTTAATATGCATAGGGAATCACTTTATGATTCCCTATTTTTTTTGTGGCATATTTGGTGCAGTTTTGTTTATAATGAATAGTATGGATTTTTTTGAACAGGCCTTTATATAATTAGGATATATTTTAAGAAAGGAAGTGTCGCACAAGTGAATTTAAAGCAATTTTCACCAGAAGAGCTAAAAGAATTGTCCATGATCGAAGTTGTACATAGCTTGTTAGAGGAAAAAAAACAAGCAACACCGTTTCATGATCTAGTTCAAGAAATTGCTCAATTACTGGAACTATCTGAAGAACAAGTTGCTGCGAGAATCGCGCAATTTTATACAGATTTAAATATCGATGGGCGCTTTATCAATCTTGGAGAAAATCGTTGGGGGCTACGTGGATGGTACCCATACGAGCAAATTGATGAAGAAATTTTACCTCAGCCGAAGTCTAAGAAGAAACGTAAAGTGGAAGAAGATGAATTAGACGACTACATCGGTGATGATGAAGACTTCGAAGATGATCTTGATGATTTAGAAGAAGATGATGTAGAAGATCTTGATGAACTTCTTGAAGAAGATGATGATCTTGATGATTTAGAAGAAGAAGAAGATGATGATGAAGACTTCGTTGATGAAGACGAATTAGAATATGACGAATCAGAAGAAGAAGAAGAGGAAGAGCTGTAGTTCTTGACTTTTCATTATCGTCCATGTAGAATCATTTTTGGGCTCTTTAAAAAAGACGATAACAACTTTTACGTGTAAATATAAAAGAAAATTGCTCCCTACTTATTACTTTTTGTGATAAAGGGAGCAATTTTCTTTTTTGTTTTTTGTTTAGAAAAACGAAAGAGTCTAACAATAAGATAAGGTAAGTGTTATCTACATCCGTTGTGATTTGCAGCGGTAATTATATAACAGCAAAGTGGAAGGGAGTACATTCATGACTAAGTATATTTTTGTAACAGGCGGTGTAGTATCGTCTCTAGGAAAGGGGATCACAGCAGCATCCCTTGGAAGACTATTAAAAAATCGTGGTTTAAATGTAACAATTCAAAAGTTTGACCCGTATATTAACGTAGACCCAGGGACAATGAGTCCATACCAACATGGTGAGGTATTCGTAACAGACGATGGTGCAGAAACAGATTTAGACCTTGGTCACTATGAGCGTTTCATTGATATTAACTTAAATAAATACAGCAACGTAACAACAGGTAAAATTTACTCTTCTGTTCTTCAAAAAGAGCGCCGTGGTGAATATTTAGGAGGAACAGTTCAAGTTATTCCTCACATTACAAACGAAATTAAAGAGCGCGTATTCCGTGCGGGCCGTGAAACAAATGCGGACGTTGTAATTACAGAAATCGGCGGAACTGTTGGTGACATTGAGTCTTTACCATTCTTAGAAGCAATTCGCCAAATTAAGAGTGATATTGGCCGTGACAATGTAATGTACATCCACTGTACGTTAATTCCGTACTTAAAAGCAGCGGGTGAAATGAAAACAAAACCAACGCAGCACAGTGTTAAAGAACTTCGCAGCTTAGGTATTCAGCCGAACATTATCGTTGTTCGTACAGAACTTCCTGTTTCTCAAGATATGAAAGATAAGCTAGCATTATTCTGCGATATTGATCCAAAAGCAGTAATTGAAGCACTCGATGCAGATACATTATATGCAGTTCCATTATCTCTTCAAGAGCAAAACATGGACCAAATTGTTTGTGATCATTTAAAATTAGACAATCCAGCTGCAGATATGACAGAATGGAATGCGTTAGTTGAAAAAGTACGCAATCTGTCTAAGAAAACAAAAATTGCTCTTGTTGGTAAATATGTAGAGCTTCAAGATGCATACATTTCTGTTGTGGAAGCACTTCGTCATGCAGGTTATAAATTTGATACAGATGTAGAAGTGAAATGGGTAAATGCTGAGCACGTAACAGCAGAAAATGTGAAAGAATTAGTTGGCGATACAGACGGTATTCTTGTACCAGGTGGTTTCGGGGACCGTGGCGTTGAAGGTAAAATCGCTGCAATTCAATATGCACGTGAAAACAAAGTTCCATTCTTAGGAATTTGCTTAGGGATGCAACTTGCATCAATCGAATTTGCACGTAACGTATTAGGATTAGAAGGTGCAAACTCTTCTGAAATTAATCCTGACACGCCTTACGCAATTATCGATTTATTACCAGAACAAAAAGATGTCGAAGATTTAGGTGGTACACTTCGTCTTGGTTTATACCCATGTAAGCTTACACCAGAAACAAATGCTTACAATGCATATAACGAACCGGTTGTATATGAACGTCATCGTCATCGTTATGAGTTCAATAATCAATTCCGTCAAGACATGGAAAATGCAGGGTTCATCTTCTCTGGTACAAGCCCAGATGGTCGTTTAGTAGAAATTATCGAATTAAAAGAACATCCTTGGTTCGTGGCAGCACAGTTCCACCCAGAACTTGTATCTCGTCCAAACCGTCCACAACCGTTGTTCCATGACTTCGTACAAGCTTCTATTATTAATAAAGAAGGTAAGTAATGAGAAAAAGGCGTCCTACTATAGGGCGCCTTTTTCTGTTATTCATATTCATTTATAATGTCATCGATTGTAAATTTTAATCCGTGATATGCAAATAAAGCTGTCATTAAACTTGGAAAGCCATAACGAGAGCCATCATCATCTGGAATTAATGGTTTTACAAGTTTTGTATCGATATGTGCATCGGTGAATTGTTCTAATGACACTTCGCCTTCTTGTTCAGCTGAAATACCAACAATAAAATGACCGTTTTCCTGCAAATGTTTTGCTAGTGAAATAATCTCTTCATCTGTGGAAAAACGGCTAATAAGTAGTACGCGATCGGCAGCGGTTACGTCTGCTTGTTTACCGTCTTCAAATAAACGTTTTGCATTTTGCATAGTCTCTGCTCCGTATAGGGCTTCGTAAATTACACCTTCCATCTCTTTCGTACCGTGCAAATAAATGTACCCATCTCCGACTAATGCTTGTGCAAGTAAACGAGCGCTATCTTCTATATTCATTTCTTCTTTCTGAGCAATTTTTGTGAAATAGCCACCTAACTGAGTGGAAAAAATTTTAAACATGGTGATGCTCCTTTCTAGCATGCTTGCCGGCTTTCATTATAGCTTATTTATTCATAACGGTGCTAGCGCTAGGAAATAGGAAGCGGTAAAATAAGAAAGAATAGGAAGGAATTTGATAAAATGTAGCGAAAATAAATCGAAAGAGATGCGAGAAATATAAATTATGCGTTTATTATAGAAAGGTTGGGGAGCATGGAAGGGAAAATTTTAATCGTTGATGATCAATACGGCATTCGTGTTTTATTACATGAGGTGTTTCAAAAGGAAGGTTACGAAACATTCCAAGCAGCAAACGGTTTTCAAGCCCTTGATATTGTGAAAAAAGATTGTCCGGATTTAGTTATTTTAGATATGAAAATCCCGGGTATGGACGGAATTGAAATTTTAAAACATGTGAAAGAAATTAATCAAGATATTAAAGTGATTTTAATGACGGCTTATGGTGAATTAGATATGATTCAAGAAGCAAAAGAACTCGGTGCGTTAATGCATTTTGCAAAGCCATTTGATATTGATGAAATTCGGGGAGCCGTGCGAAAAGAAATCGCTGTACAAGCATAATCGTGAATTTTTTATTAAAAAGTATGAAAAAAAGCGTTTTCATGAACTGATGAGCAGGTGAATGCGGTTGAGTTTTTGAGTACAAGTTGGTATCCTATGGAGTGTAGAAAAAAGTCCGGTATGTGGTTATACATATTTTCCCTTATCGTGGTCATACTACCACCGATAAGAACTTATCGGATACAAAAAAACGTTTTTAGGAGGATTTACCATGCCTTTAGTTTCCATGAAAGAAATGCTAAACAAAGCGCTAGAAGGACAATACGCAGTTGGTCAATTCAACATGAATAACTTAGAGTGGACACAAGCTATCTTAGCTGCTGCGGAAGAAGAAAAATCTCCTGTAATTTTAGGTGTATCTGAAGGTGCAGCTCGTCATATGACTGGTTTCAAAACAGTTGTAGCTATGGTTAAAGCTTTAATCGAAGAAATGAACATCACTGTTCCTGTTGCGATTCACCTTGATCATGGTTCAAGCTTCGAAAAATGTAAAGAAGCAATTGATGCAGGTTTCACATCTGTAATGATCGATGCTTCTCACCATCCATTTGAAGAAAATATTGAAACTACTAAAAAAGTAGTAGAATATGCACATGCTCGTAACGTATCTGTAGAAGCTGAGCTTGGTACAGTTGGCGGACAAGAAGACGACGTAGTAGCTGAAGGTGTTATCTACGCTGATCCAGAGGAATGTAAGGAACTAGTAGCTGCAACAGGTATTGACTGCCTTGCTCCAGCATTAGGTTCTGTACATGGTCCTTACAAAGGTGAGCCTAACTTAGGATTCAAAGAAATGGAAGAAGTTCGTGACTTAACTGGTGTACCTTTAGTACTTCACGGTGGTACTGGTATCCCAACAGCTGACATCAAAAAAGCTATCTCTTTAGGTACTTCTAAAATCAACGTAAACACAGAAAACCAAATCGAGTTTACAAAAGCGGTTCGTGAAGTATTAAATAAAGACCAAGAAGCTTACGATCCTCGTAAATTTATCGGACCTGGCCGTGAAGCAATTAAAGCGACTGTAATCGGTAAAATCCGTGAGTTTGGTTCTAACGGTCAAGCATAATTCTAAAAATGACTTTAGAAACCGTCTAGCCTTTTAGACGGTTTCGTTTCGTTGTATAATGAAAGCGTGAACATTTTATAGAATAGACAAATTTCTACTTGTTAGGGCATTTAAAGAGAAATATTTTTGTAATTGTGTAAAAATAAAGGAAACAAATAGCATGGACATACTCGCAAGTGTAAAAACGTATCCGAAATAGTGAAATTACCCGTTTAAATAGGGATTAGATCGGGGAATGAATTCACAAGAAGGGGGTTTGAGATGGATAAGTTGCTAATTGAAGGCGGTGTGCCCTTACATGGTTCGATTCGTGTGAGCGGCGCAAAAAATAGTGCTGTCGCGCTTATTCCTGCGACCATTTTAGCAGACACACCAGTTACAATCGGTGGTGTACCTAATATTTCTGATGTGAAAATACTCGGTGATTTATTGGAGGAAATTGGTGGATCTGTCACATATCATCCAGACGAAGAAATGACAATTGATCCTTCGAAAATGGTAGCAATGCCTCTTCCAAATGGAAAGGTAAAAAAATTGCGTGCCTCTTATTATTTAATGGGAGCAATGCTTGGTCGTTTTAAACAAGCAGTAATTGGACTTCCTGGTGGATGTCATTTAGGACCAAGGCCAATTGATCAACATATTAAGGGTTTTGAAGCGCTTGGAGCACAAGTAACTAATGAGCAAGGTGCAATATATTTACGCGCAGATGAACTGCGGGGAGCACGTATTTATTTAGATGTTGTTAGCGTAGGCGCGACAATTAATATTATGCTTGCTGCAGTGCGCGCAAAAGGTAGAACAGTCATTGAAAATGCAGCGAAAGAGCCAGAAATTATTGATGTAGCAACACTTCTTACAAGCATGGGAGCTCGTATTAAAGGGGCAGGAACAGACGTGATTCGTATTGATGGTGTTGAATCGCTTCATGGTTGTTATCATTCTATTATTCCTGATCGCATTGAAGCTGGAACGTATATGATTTTGGGAGCGGCTTCTGGCGGTGAAGTTGTAATTGATAATGTGATTCCGCAGCATTTAGAATCTATAACGGCTAAGCTTCGAGAAATGGGTGTAAGAGTAGAAACACACGATGATCAAATTGTGGTAGATGGGGACCGTCAGCTAAAAATGGTGGATGTAAAAACACTCGTATATCCAGGATTTCCAACTGACTTACAGCAACCGTTTACGACGCTATTAACGAAGGCAAGTGGAACGGCAGTTGTAACGGATACCATTTACGGAGCGCGTTTTAAACATATAGATGAATTAAGAAGAATGAATGCGCAAATTAAAGTAGAAGGTCGTTCTGCTATCGTGACAGGGCCTGTTTTAATGCAAGGAGCTAAAGTAAAAGCGAGTGACTTACGTGCCGGAGCTGCTCTTGTTATTGCAGGTTTAATGGCAGAAGGGGTTACAGAAGTTACGGGATTAGAACATATTGATCGCGGCTATGAAAATTTAGAAGACAAGCTCCGAGGTCTTGGAGCGAAAATTTGGCGTGAAAAAATGACAAGCCAAGAGATTGAACAGATGAAAAATGCCTAAAGAGCTTTGCATAGGTAAAGCGACATAAGGTAAACGGTATTAAATGTTAATTGTGGGAGAAATATTAAGGTTTAAAGGAGAGGGATTATAGTGGAAAGAAGTTTATCCATGGAATTAGTACGTGTAACGGAGGCTGCAGCGTTATCATCAGCACGTTGGATGGGACGCGGTAAGAAGGATGAAGCGGATGGAGCTGCAACTTCAGCGATGCGCGATGTATTTGACACAGTGCCGATGAAAGGAACTGTAGTAATTGGTGAAGGGGAAATGGACGAAGCGCCAATGCTATATATCGGTGAAAAATTAGGAACTGGATATGGTCCGCGCGTTGACGTAGCAGTTGATCCATTAGAAGGAACAAATATCGTTGCAGCAGGAGGATGGAATGCATTAGCAGTTATTGCAGTAGCAGACCATGGAAACTTACTACATGCACCTGACATGTACATGGATAAAATTGCGGTTGGCCCAGAAGCGGTTGGTGCTATTGATATTAATGCACCAGTTATTGATAACTTACGTGCTGTTGCGAGAGCAAAAAATAAAGATATTGAAGATGTTGTAGCAACTATTTTAAATAGACCACGTCATCAGGCGATTATTGAGGAAATCCGTAAAGCGGGAGCGCGCATTAAATTGATTAATGATGGTGATGTAGCTGGTGCTATTAACACAGCGTTTGATCGCACAGGTGTTGATATTTTATTTGGATCTGGCGGTGCACCTGAGGGAGTTTTAGCTGCCGTGGCATTAAAATGTTTAGGCGGAGAAATTCAAGGAAAGCTCCTTCCACAAGACGAAGCGGAATTAGAGCGCTGCAAAAAGATGGGGATTAGTGATATCGACCGCGTTCTTCGTATGGAAGATTTAGTAAGAGGTGATGATGCAATCTTTGCAGCAACAGGTGTTACGGACGGTGAATTACTGCGCGGTGTTCAATTTAAAGGAAGTACTGGTACAACGCATTCCCTTGTTATGCGTGCGAAATCGGGAACAGTTCGCTTTGTTGACGGGCGTCACAGTTTAAATAAAAAACCAAATTTAGTTATGAAGTAAAACTTCCATTAGTGGGAATTTTTCTTCATCCCTGCTACTGGAAATTATAACTAATCGTGCTTTTTGGGGCAGTCATCTTCACCTATCTTCTTTGACTTTGCAGAATTTTGAACACGGGCAGAAGATGTTTATGAAATGGAAATATGGCTGTCTGTATAGATAAAATAAGAAGTATGCAAGTGATGGATAGAGCGAAGACAAATTTTGTTGTCTTCGCTTCTTGTATTTGTCTCGTAACATATTGATTAAAATGAGGTAAAAGGGTTACAATAGTGAATATTACTCTACTTGTACTTATTGCCTTTCATTTTATATGTATTAGCCTTCCGCAATTACCTTTACCCAATGAAAAAGAGAATAATATTAAAGTGTGGTGTCCGAATGAATTTAACAATTTCAGCATTAGAGAACATGAAGTTAAAAGAGTTATATGAACTTGCAAAAGAATTTAAGATTTCTTATTACAGCAAATTAACGAAGAAAGAGCTAATTTTTGCAATTTTAAAAGCACGAGCAGAAAAAGAAGGTTTCTTTTTCATGGAAGGTGTACTGGAAATTATTCAATCAGAAGGATTTGGATTCCTACGTCCAATCAACTATTCCCCGAGTTCTGAAGATATTTATATTTCAGCTTCGCAAATTCGTCGTTTTGATTTGCGTAATGGAGATAAGGTTTCTGGTAAAGTGCGACCTCCGAAAGAAAATGAGCGTTATTTTGGATTGCTGCAAGTTGAAGCGGTTAATGGAGATGATCCAGAATCGGCAAAAGAACGTGTGCATTTCCCTGCGTTAACACCGTTATATCCAAATCGTCAAATGAAATTGGAAACGGAAACGAAGAAATTATCAACACGCATCATGGATTTAATTGCACCAGTTGGGTTTGGGCAACGTGGTCTAATTGTTGCGCCTCCAAAGGCTGGTAAAACAATACTGTTAAAAGAAATTGCGCACAGCGTTACAACAAATCATCCAGAAGCAGAACTGATTGTACTTTTAATTGACGAACGCCCAGAGGAAGTAACAGATATCGAGCGTTCTGTAAAAGGTGATGTTGTAAGTTCTACTTTTGATGAAGTCCCAGAAAACCATATTAAAGTAGCTGAGCTTGTGCTAGAGCGTGCGATGCGTCTTGTTGAACATAAAAAAGACGTTATCATTTTAATGGATAGTATTACTCGTTTAGCGCGTGCTTACAACCTTGTGATTCCGCCAAGCGGACGTACTTTATCTGGTGGTATTGATCCAGCGGCATTCCATAGACCGAAACGCTTTTTCGGAGCGGCTCGTAATATTGAAGAGGGCGGTAGTTTAACAATTTTAGCAACAGCTCTTGTTGATACAGGGTCTCGTATGGATGACGTCATTTATGAAGAGTTCAAAGGAACAGGAAATATGGAGCTTCACTTAGATCGTTCTTTAGCGGAACGTCGTATTTTCCCAGCTATTGATATTCGTCGTTCTGGTACACGTAAAGAAGATTTATTAATTCCAAAAGAACATTTAGACAAGTTATGGGGTATTCGTAAAACAATGAGAGATACGCCAGACTTCATAGAAAGCTTCTTGCGTAAGCTACGTCAAACAAAGACAAATGAAGAATTTCTACAAAATATCCCTGCAGATTCAAAGAGATATGTCACGATGAAGTAATGCTAAAAACAGGTAGTTGCAAAATGCAGATAGCCTTGTTATAATTTCATCATGTGCGTTTCATCGCTATAGTTGTGATTGCAGCTAACGATGAAAAAACTCTGTTTCGAAAATGATTCAGGGCGGAAGGAGATGAAAAGAATGAAAGCAGGAATCCATCCAGATTACAAGAAAGTTGTATTTATGGATACAAACACAGGCTTCAAATTCTTAAGCGGATCTACAAAAGGTTCTAACGAAACTATCGAGTGGGAAGATGGTAATACTTATCCATTACTAAAAGTTGAGATCAGTTCTGATTCTCACCCATTCTACACAGGACGTCAGAAGTTTGCTACTGCAGACGGACGTGTTGACCGCTTCAATAAGAAATACGGCCTTAAGTAATAACAAACATAAAGCAGGCAAGTGTATATATCCGCTTGTCTGTTTTTTTTGCGAAAATATAAACCTTTACTTACTTAGAGTAAGAATAAGTAGGTAAATCCAAATTAAAAAACGACATAAAACCATCTTTTTTAGGTGGGCGAGAGCGTCTGGCCATGCATAGAAGTGGTCAGGACCTTTTACTGCCACATGCGAAGTTCAAACAAAGGGAGAAAGTAGCAGGCTCCTTTTTTTTCTGCATAGCAGCAATCTATATGTCGAAAAATCAAAATGGGTTCATATAGGTGAAAGGAGGAGCTTTTATGTACTTAATAAATCAACACGGTTGGCTTGAAGTGATTTGTGGAAGCATGTTCTCCGGGAAATCAGAAGAGCTCATCCGCCGTGTGCGCCGTACGCAATTCGCAAAGCAAAACGCGATTGTATTTAAACCGTGCATTGATAACCGTTATAGTGAAGAAGATGTTGTGTCGCATAATGGATTGAAAGTAAGAGCAGTTCCTGTTGCGGCTTCAAAAGAGATGTTTGAACACGTAACAGAAGATATTGATGTTATAGCAATTGATGAAGTGCAATTTTTTGATGGGGACATTGTGGAAGTGGTGCAAGAATTGGCAAACCGAGGCTATCGTGTAATTGTTGCCGGTTTAGACCAAGATTTCCGTGGTCTACCATTTGGACAAGTTCCTCAGCTTATGGCAATTGCGGAGCATGTAACAAAACTGCAAGCAGTATGTGCTGAATGCGGATCTCCTGCAAGTCGTACGCAACGTTTAATCGATGGGGAACCAGCTTCTTTTGATGATCCAATTATTTTAGTTGGCGCATCGGAATCATATGAACCACGTTGTCGTCATTGCCATGCTGTATCAATTAAACAGAGATAAAAACTCGCTACATAAGGCGGGTTTTTTTAGAAAATGCGAATAGTTAGATGTGAATCTGTTTTTAGGAGATATCTAGTTCCGCCCCCGGGCCTGAACAGTCGGCTCCACTTTTAAGTGATATCCAGCTCCGGCGGCAAGAATGGTCGGTGGCTTCGCTTCTTCCTACGAGGCAAAGAGCGCCCGCCTCTATGTCAGAAGCTCCATCCCCCTCCCATTCTGAGCGAGCCGCCTCCACTTTTAAAATATAATTTGCGTTTTTTTTGTTATGTACCATATACTATGTGTATTAGAGACTAGGATGTTGAGGTGAATGGTGTGTTAGATCGTTTGCAAGCTGTAGAAGATCGTTATGAAAAGTTAAACGAGTTTCTAAGTGATCCAGAGGTTATTAGTGATCCGAATAAACTGCGTGAATATTCAAAGGAACAATCTGATATGCAAGAAACGGTAGAGGTGTACCGTGAGTATAAAGATGTTCGTGAACAATTAAGAGATGCAAAAGCGATGTTAGAAGAGAAGTTAGATGCTGACATGCGTGAAATGGTAAAAGAAGAAGTTTCTGAGCTAGAGGGACAAGAGAAGGAATTATCAGAGCGTCTGAAAATTTTACTTGTTCCAAAGGACCCGAATGATGATAAAAACGTTATCGTTGAGGTTCGTGGGGCTGCTGGTGGCGATGAGGCTGCTTTATTTGCTGGTGACTTATACCGTATGTATAGCCGTTATGCAGAGGTTCAAGGCTGGAAAACAGAAATTATTGAAGCGAGTTACACAGAACTAGGTGGATATAAAGAGATTATCTTTATGATCAACGGTAAAGGCGCTTTCGCAAAATTGAAATTTGAAAATGGTGCACACCGTGTGCAACGTGTTCCCGAAACAGAATCTGGCGGACGTATCCATACTTCTACAGCAACTGTAGCTGTATTACCAGAAGCAGAAGAAGTAGAAATCGATATTCATGAAAAAGATGTTCGTGTTGATACGTTTGCTTCTAGTGGCCCTGGTGGACAAAGTGTTAATACAACGATGTCAGCGGTACGTTTAACGCATTTACCGACTGGTGTAGTTGTTTCTTGTCAGGATGAAAAGTCCCAAATTAAGAATAAAGAAAAAGCAATGAAAGTATTACGTGCACGTGTTTATGATAAGTTTAGACAAGAAGCACAAGCTGAGTACGATCAAAACCGTAAACAAGCTGTTGGTACGGGAGACCGTTCTGAGCGTATTCGTACGTATAACTTCCCGCAAAACCGTGTTACAGACCATCGAATCGGTTTAACGATTCAAAAGCTAGATCAAATCTTACAAGGTAAGTTAGATGATTTCATCAACGCCTTAGTGATGGAAGATCAGGCGCAAAAGATGGAGGCAGCTGAGTAATGCGTGTCTATGAAGCCCTGAAATGGGCTTCTTCTTTTTTACGTGAACATGGACGTGATGAAAATGCGGGAGAAATTGTCCTTTGTCATGTATTAAAGACGAATCGAACAGGTTTGATGATGAACATGCGTGAAGAATTAACGGAAGAACAAGAGAAAACTTTTACAAACTTTATTCATAAGCATGTGGAGGGTATTCCTGTTCAGTATTTAATTGGATATGAAATGTTTTATGGGCGCCCATTTTTCGTAAATGAAGAAGTGCTCATTCCAAGACCAGAAACAGAGGAACTTGTGCTAGGGGTGTTAACACGTATTCGCCGTAAATTTGGGGATAAACACATCCATGTGGCGGACATTGGTACTGGCAGCGGTGCAATTTCAATTACTCTGGCTTTAGAAAATCCGCATTTACATGTATACACAGTCGATATTGCCACGGAATCAATTGAAGTGGCGCGGAAAAACGCGGCAGAACTTGAGGCGAATGTAACGTTCTATCACGGTGATTTATTGTCGCCATTTCAGGAAACGAAGCAAAAACTAGATGTCGTTGTGTCAAATCCACCTTATATTCCAGAAGAGGATTGGAGAGGTCTTTCTTCTGTAGTGAAAGAGCATGAGCCAAAGCGTGCACTTGTAGGTGGTGAAGATGGGCTTGATTTCTATCGACGCTTTATGGAGGAATTGCCAAAGGTACTGCAAGAAGAATCGATTGTTGCTTTTGAAGTGGGTGTAGGACAAGGTGAGGATGTGCGTGCTTTATTGAAAGAAACATTCCCACATGCACATGTGGAAGTGGTCTTTGATATTAATGGGAAAGATCGCATGGTCTTTGCGGAAATGTAATTTTAATTTGGAGCTGACCTGAAAATGGACTTTTGTCAGCTCCCTTTAGTGTATCAAGCATGTCGAACATTGTTGAAGGATCTTTATGTTGTGTCTAATCGTCGATATATTGTGAAAATCTCCGATATATCAATGGGCATGTAAGAAGGAATTAACCTCCCAAAGAAATCTACATCCCTTTTGAGTCAGTTTTCTTTGACCCGTAGCAGGAAAATGGTTTTTATATCGATTTTTCAATTTGTATTTATATATAAATCCATTTTAATTTTTAAACATAAAATTCGCTGCTAGGGAGAAAAAAGTGCTCTGCACTCGTTTTCTCCTTTTGTTTTAACTCTTGTCCGTGGCAGAAAAAGGTCCTGACCGCTACTATGCATGGCCAGACGCTCTCGCCCATCTAAAAAGAAAAGGGTTTTTTGTTCGTTTTTCAATTTATATAACCACCTAAAAAACGAATAGATTCTGAATTTAGTAGTTTAGAAAGAAAAAAACTTGTCTACACTGTTTTACTGAAGGGGCGGTGGAGAGAAGATGAAAAAACAAGCGATTGCTTATCTACTTTTATTATTAATTGGTGCACAAATGATTGCGCACTTTGGATATATGAAAGCTGATGCAAAAGGACCTGTCGTAATTCCGAAAGAGGCGATTCGATTACGTATTTTAGCTAATAGTGATTCGAAGGAAGATCAAGAGTTAAAACGTAAAGTGCGTGATGAAGTGAAAGCGCAAATCGATGGTTGGGTGGCAGAGTTAAAATCGTTTGAAGACGCACGCCGCGTCATTCAAAGCCGTATCCCAGAACTTCAACAAACAGTCGCAAAAACGTTGAAACGAGAAGGCAGTAAGGAAACTTTTACAGTTCAGTTTAATAAACATATCAAATTTCCAACGAAAGTATATGGGAATTTTATTTATCCAGCTGGAGAGTATGAAGCGGTACTTGTGACAATCGGAAAAGGTGAAGGGGCAAATTGGTGGTGCGTATTATTCCCGCCTATGTGTTTCTTAGACTTCTCAAGTGGTACAGCTGTAAAGCGCGAAGAGAATGTTGTTCAAGCAGAAACAATTGATGAAGACGATATAGAAGAAAATTATGCACAGAAAGAAATTGTAAAAGAAGAAGTAAAACAATCTCTTAAAGTGAAGAAAGAGACGCACATCGCACCGAAACAAAAAGTGAAAGCAAAGGCTGCGCAAGAAAACCGTATTGAAAAGGAATTACAAGAAGAAAGTAAGCAAGAAGAACCGCGTGTTAGTAAACAAGAAGAGCAAGTGAAGGTAGTAGAAAAAACGGAAGAAAAGCCAGAAGTAAAATTGTTTATTGTAGAAGCATTTACATCTTTATTTTCAAAATAAGTTCTAAAAGAGAATCCCTCCTCATATATAAAAGTATGGGGAGGGATTGTGTATGAAGCAAATTCGTTTTGCTACAAAAGCAGATGTGGAAAGACTGAAAACCTTTTTTGGACAAGCTCGGATGAAAGAAGAACGCTTAGATCAATTGTACGGGAATTTTATGATATTAGTAGATGAGGAACAGATTCAAGCGGCTGTTGGGTATGAGCAAGCTGGAAATGATGCGCTTCTTCGTTCGTGTTTATTCACACCTACTGTGGATAAAGCTACGTTCTTACATTTTTTCGAAACGTTTTTGCAGTATATGAAAGAGAAAAGTATTGAACAATTATATTTACTCACGAATAGTCCACAGTCCGTTACAATATTTAAGTTTTTTCAATTTGAAACTGTGGAAAAGGATGTTGTGTCAAAAGAAATACAGACATTAGAACATTTTTGTAAAAATGTAAATCAACCAAATGTAATTATACTAAATTGTCAGCTATTCACAAAGTTATCCACTGATTAAATGAGTTTATCCACATTTTGTGGATAAACCTTATTTGGCTTTTGGATAAATTTCATAGTAAACTATAAATAACAAGCATTTCATGGCAGAAAAGGACGTGAAAAAAATGAATACAAAAATGTGGACTGTGGATAATGTTGTGGAAATAAAAAAAGATTATCCACAATTACAAGAAGCAGCGCATTTATTACGAGAAAATGAAGCAGTAGCGTTTCCGACTGAAACAGTGTACGGACTTGGTGCGAATGCATTAAGTGATGAGGCTGTTGCAAAAATTTTTGAAGCAAAAGGAAGACCAAGCGATAATCCGCTTATTGTACATATTGGTACGGAAGAACAATTAAATGGTATTGTGGCTCATGTTCCGCCAGTTGCAAATGTGTTAATGAAGCATTTTTGGCCAGGACCTTTAACACTTGTTTTCCCGAAAAAAGAAGGGATTTCTGAAAAAGTAACGGCTGGATTACAGACCGTGGCAGTTCGTATGCCGGATCATCCGGTAGCATTAGCACTTATTGAAGCAGCGAGTGTACCGGTAGCAGCCCCAAGTGCGAATCGTTCTGGGCGTCCTAGCCCAACTCTTGCTTCTCATGTATATGAAGATTTAGACGGAAAAATTGCTGGTATCGTTGATGGCGGGGCAACTGGTGTCGGTGTTGAGTCTACTGTAGTAGATTGTACGAGTGAAATACCGACAATTTTGCGCCCGGGCGGTATTACAAAAGAGCAACTAGAAGAAGTGATTGGTCCTGTTTTATTAGATCCAGCATTAAAAGATGCAACGGAAAAACCAAAATCGCCGGGGATGAAATATACACATTATGCACCGAAAGCCCCGCTTAGTATTGTTGAGGGATCGCGTACATTTATTCAGCAACTTGTGGATAATAAAAAGCAAGAAGGTTATAAAGTAGGTGTATTAACAACAGAGGAGTATGAGCATGTATATAAAGCAGACGTTGTTCTCTCTTGTGGAAAACGCAGTGATTTAGCAACCGTTGCGACAAAGCTTTATGATGTATTGCGTACATTTGATGCAAGTGGTGTCGATATTATTTTTAGTGAGTCGTTCCCAAGTGAAGGGATTGGTAGTGCCATCATGAATCGTTTAACAAAAGCGGCCGGTCACCAAATCATCTTCGAAAAATAAATTCTATCTCTCCTCGAACGTGCATATTGTGAAGTAGCAAGTCCGAGGGGGGACATTATGACAATTGAACATATTATAAGCGAATTGTTGCCGCTATGTATTATGGCATTTGCGCTAGGGCTTGATGCGTTTTCTGTTAGTCTGGGTATGGGGATGATTACGCTTAAGCTGCGTCAAATATTTTATATCGGCATTACAATTGGTACATTTCATATAATTATGCCTTTTATCGGTATGATACTTGGCCGTTTTTTATCAGAGCAATTTGGCTCCATTGCCACTATTATAGGTAGTATTTTATTAATGGGATTAGGATTTCACATTGTGTATACGTCAATGTCTCACGATGATGAGCATAGAAATGTTCCGGCCGGGGCGAGTTTACTATTGTTTGCTTTTAGTGTGAGTATGGATAGTTTTTCTGTCGGCTTAAGTCTCGGTATTTATGGAGCGCGTACGTTTGTCACAATTCTCATATTTGGTGTTGTGAGTATGATGCTTACTTGGTTCGGATTGCTAATTGGCCGTAAGGCGCATAGTATTCTTGGAACATATGGAGAAGTACTTGGCGGCGTTATACTTGTTGGGTTTGGAATAAAATTATTGTTTTCGGTATGAACGCAGCCAACTTCTTAGAGGGGATCACGGTTATGGTTAAATTAGCGAAACCGAAGAAAGAAGAAATAGAATCATTTTGTGAAAAGTTATAGCATAAAAGCCCAGCTACGATAAGTGGCTGGGCTTTTATAGTATATACATAATATATCGGCGCTTCTATAATGTACGCCAAAAATATACTTCTTGGTTGGAGGTCTCCAGTTAATATCTAGCTCCAGCGGCTAGAACATTCGGTGGCTTCGCGTCTTCCACCGAGGCAAAAAGCGCCTCTATGTCAGAAGCTCCATCCCCCTCTTGTTCTGGGCGAGCCGCCTCCGCTTTTATTTATGGCCTTACAAGTTCAAATTGCTCTCCAAGCTTTGCGTAGTTATGTCCAGCTAATCGGCTTATTGGTTTTAGTTCTTCAGCATGAATGCGTCCATTTTCATATAAGTGCTTAGCGATATGGAACCGTACAATGCGACCGATTAATAGATCGCATGCTGGGGAATCTTCTGTTCCGCCTAATTGAAGAGCGCGTTCTAATACACATTCCATACGAATACTTGCTTCTTTTACCCCTGGTACAGAAATTACATCGCTATCAATTGGTGTTAGTTTCGCAAGTTTAATTTCGCTTTCATTCGGAGGAAGATTAGCTGCTGTTTCGTTAATGGCTTCTGCATAAGATTCATCAGAAATATGAACGACAAATTCTTCTTTTTCCATCGCATTTCGTGCTGTATCTTTTGGTTCTCCGTCTTTTCGTTGTACAGAAACTGAGATAAGAGGCGGATTCGCAGCAACAATATTAAAATAGCTAAATGGGGCGCCGTTTAGTACCCCGTCATTTGTAACAGTTGTGACGAAGGCAACTGGGCGCGGAATAATACTTCCCGTTAGTAATTTGTAATTGTCTTTTTCAGTTTGTTCATTTGGATTAATAGACAGCATATATGTAATCTCCCTTCTTATATCTGTAACGCTTCTTTGTTTGTTTACAAGATAAAGGGGGAAAACTCCTGCTGAAAAAATATATTTTTGTAAAGGGTATGAAAAAAACCCCACAATTGTGAGGTTTCTTTATCTTGAATTCAAGATATTTAATTAAATTAAAGTGTAAGCGCCAGGTCCAATAAGTGCAACGCCAACTGCAACTGTGATTAAAACAAGGTTATATTCAAAACCGTTTTGTGTAACCCAGTAGCCGTTTTTACCGTGAACTGTGATGATAGATACTAACATCGTACCGACAATAAATAGAGCACCTATCCAAGTGAAAATACCAGCAGCAAATAAGAAACCGCCTAGTAATTCAGTTGCCCCGGCCATAAATGCCATAAATACGCCTGGGCGTAAGCCAATTGATTCCATCCAGCCGCCGGTTCCTTTTAAACCGTGACCACCAAACCAGCCGAATAATTTTTGAGCGCCATGCCCCATGAAAGTAATCCCGATAATAAGACGAATAATAAGAAGACCAATGTTCATCATTTTATAAAACCTCCAAAAAGTTATTTACTTATCTTATGTAAGTAATAATAAAATAGTTACTTACTTTAGTCAAGTGCATTTTATAAAAAACGAAAATAAATTTTATAAATAGTAAATGAAAAAATAATGATGTTGTTATGTTAAGATTTTTAGACAATTTGTGGAAAAAAAGCAAAAGAAGTTTACTTCCTTTCCAATTGAATTCAGACAGTCTGAATTGACCGGAATTTTGCAAGGCGATACAATAAGAGGCGGGTTGATAACTTCATTTTTTTATATGGGAATGTTTTTATGCCACTAAAGCAGTGAGCTATATGAGGTTTATTGTTGAGTAAGGATTATAAGGAGGATTATCCTATGTTTAAAAAATTATTTGGTTTTGGTTCTAAAACAAATGCAGAAACAATTGTATCGCCATTAACTGGAGAAGTGAAAAATATTGAAGAAGTACCAGATCCAGTATTCGCTGGTCGTATGATGGGGAACGGTGTTGCAATCGAACCAACTGAAGGTGTAGTAGTATCTCCGGTAGATGGTGAGATTGTACAACTATTCCACACAAAACATGCTGTAGGTATTAAAGCGAAAAACGGTGCAGAGATCTTAATCCATGTTGGGTTAGAAACTGTAAAAATGGAAGGTGAAGGTTTCGAAACGTATGTATCGGAAGGGCAAGCTGTTAAAGCTGGCGATAAATTAATCTCTTTCGATTTAGAATTAATTCGTGAAAAAGCTAAAAGTACAATCACACCAATCGTTATTACAAACACAGATGCAACAGAATCTATTGAAACAACTGTAGGTGTAACAGCTACAAAAGGCTCAACTGGAGTAATGAAAGTAACAATGAAATAATCGTTTGATGAATCGGGAATCCATTTCATAATCGAAATGGATTTCTTTTTTATGTCTGGTGTTGGAGTGGGGAATAGTGGTGGATTTTTTGTTTTCTTATATTACTATATATCCGTTTTAATTTTCTAACATATAAGCTGTTGCTATATAGAATAAAACATGATTGCTACTTGTTTGCTCCTTTTGTTTGAAATCTCGCATGTGGCAGGAGAAGGCCCTGACCGCTTCTATGCACGGCCAGAAGCTCTCGCCCTCCCCTAAAAAGAAAGGTTTTTTATGTCAGTTTTTTAACTTATATATACATTTCTTTTTTTCGTTACCATTGTGAGTTATGATGAAAATAGATATTCATCATAAGGAGTGGTGTTTGGTGAAGCGAGTATTATTCGTTTGTACAGGCAATACGTGCCGCAGCCCAATGGCAGAGGCGCTATTACGTTATCATGGTAAGGAGCAGTTTGACGTGCAATCTGCTGGTGTTTTTGCGGCGGTTGGTAGTGATGCATCTACTCATGCTAAAAATGCGCTACAAGAAAAAGGTATTCGGGTTGCACATTCTTCAAAGCAAGTGACGGCAGAGTTGCTAGAGTGGTCCGATGTTGTATTGACGATGACAACAGGACATCGTCAACTTCTATTAGCGCACCATCCAGAAGTAAGTGAAAAAGTGTATACATTATATGAATTTGTAGAAGGTACAAATAAGGATATTTCTGATCCTTTTGGTGGTTCGCTTGCTATATATAAAGCAACGCTGGAAGAAATGGAACAACTTGTGCACACTTTGGTGAAAAAGCATTCAGAAGGTTGATGTTTCGTGTATAATACGATATTGGAGATTATGCTGATTTAATGGGTAATATATCTTCTATTCTCAGAGGTATGAGGCGGAAGATATTGTTTATTTCACTGTCAGTGGAAAGAAGCAATCTTCACTGATTGGAAGTTTCACTTTATATTTGGAGGGATTTAGAATGAAAGTAATTGTAGCATCTGATCATGGCGGAATGAATATTCGTAAAGAAATCGTGAGTCTATTAGAAGAATTGAACATTGAATATATTGATTTGGGTTGTGAGTGTGAGGCTGGTTCAGTAGATTATCCTGATTTTGCATTTCCAGCAGCAGAAATGGTTGCAAATGGTGAAGTAGATCGCGGTATTTTAATTTGTGGAACAGGCATTGGTATGTCAATTGCGGCAAATAAAGTACACGGCGTTCGCTGCGCATTAGTGCATGATACATTTAGTGCAAAAGCAACGAGAGAACATAATGATACGAACATGTTAGCGATGGGTGAGCGTGTAATTGGAGCTGGCTTAGCACGCGATATCGCAAAAATTTGGTTAACAACGGACTATGAAGGCGGCCGTCACGAAAATCGTGTAGGAAAAATTAAAGCATACGAAGCGAAGTAATTGTATTCTAACTTCTAGTAAGAAGTAATATAATTTGTTGAACCTACCTGCGAAAGGAAGAGCGTAATGAGTGAAATATTACAATTAAAAGAGCAGTTGCAAACAGCGCTTTTTGAGTTTCAAGAGCAAGCCACGCTGCGAAATGGGAACCTTTTTGTTGTGGGCTGTAGTACGAGTGAGGTGCTTGGTGAAAGAATTGGAACATCGGGAACGATGGAAGTAGCAGAGGCAATTTTTTCTGAGTTAAAACACTTTCAAGAGCAGTGTGGCATTACCCTAGCATTTCAGTGCTGTGAACATTTAAACCGTGCTTTAGTGGTAGAAAGAGAAGTCGCAGAAAAGCATCAGTTTGAGATTGTAACTGTTACGCCTGTCAGATCAGCGGGTGGGGCTCTTGCAACATATGCATATCATAATATGAAAGCCCCTGTTATCGTAGAGTTCGTAAAAGCGGATGCAGGTATTGATATTGGAGATACATTTATCGGTATGCATTTAAAACATGTAGCTGTTCCGGTACGCACGCGAGTGAAAGAGATTGGGCATGCTCATGTAACGATGGCAAAAACGCGTCCGAAGTTAATTGGTGGAGCGCGTGCAGCATATGCAATAAAAGAGGAAACGTTTACTTGTAGTTAAGTAATAAGCTTCTAATAAAAAAGGGCCAAATTTGGTCTTTTTTTCTTTTATCATGTGTGGAGTCGTGTTAGAATGTAGTTGAAAATGTGAAGATTTAAAAGAATTACAACTAGAACTTTCGTTTTTTCTTAGAAAATGAAGGGAAAATATCGGAAATAGGTGTAGTTCGTTCAGAAAAGGGGGATTTTGGTGGAGCATTTAAAACGTCAAGATGAAAAGGTGTTTGCTGCAATTGAATTAGAATTAGGAAGACAGCGTTCAAAAATCGAGCTTATTGCATCTGAAAACTTCGTAAGCGAAGCAGTAATGGAAGCGCAAGGGTCTGTATTAACGAACAAGTATGCAGAAGGGTATCCTGGGAAACGTTATTATGGTGGTTGTGAACATGTAGATATCGCCGAAGATATCGCACGTGATCGCGCAAAAGAAATTTTTGGCGCAGAGCACGTAAACGTTCAACCGCACTCTGGTGCACAGGCAAATATGGCTGTATACTTCACAATTCTAGAGCAAGGTGACACAGTGCTTGGTATGAACTTATCTCACGGCGGTCACTTAACACACGGAAGCCCTGTTAACTTTAGTGGTGTACAATATAACTTCATTGAATACGGTGTAGATCCTGATACACATCGCATTAATTATGAAGACGTATTAGAAAAAGCGAAAGAGCATAAACCAAAATTGATCGTTGCCGGTGCTAGTGCATATCCTCGTGTGATCGATTTCAAGAAATTCCGTGAAATCGCTGATGAAGTTGGTGCATATTTAATGGTAGATATGGCACATATCGCAGGACTTGTAGCAGCAGGCTTACACCCAAATCCAGTACCATACGCTGATTTTGTAACAACAACAACTCATAAAACATTACGCGGACCACGCGGCGGTATGATTTTATGTAAAGAACAATTTGCAAAGCAAATTGATAAATCCATCTTCCCTGGTATTCAAGGCGGACCGCTTATGCATGTAATCGCAGCAAAAGCAGTTGCATTTGGAGAAGCATTGCAGGGCGACTTCAAAGTATATGCACAAAACATTATTAACAATGCAAATCGTTTAGCAGAAGGTCTACAAAAAGAAGGTATTATTCTTGTTTCTGGTGGAACGGACAACCACTTAATTTTAATTGATGTTCGCAATTTAAATATTACTGGAAAAGTTGCAGAGCATGTATTAGATGAAGTTGGTATTACAGTAAACAAAAATACAATTCCATTTGATCCAGCTAGTCCATTTGTAACAAGCGGCGTTCGTATTGGAACTGCAGCTGTAACATCAAGAGGTTTCGGACTTGTTGAAATGGATGAAATCGCATCAATTATTGCTCACACATTAAAAAATCATGATAATGAAGCAGCATTAGAAGAAGCACGCGTGCGTGTAAAGGCCTTAACTGATAAATTCCCAATGTATAAAGAGCTATAAGATAGAAAAAAGAGATGGTGAACGTAGAGGACACCGAAAAACATACGTTTTTAATTTCATAAAAATTATGTAAAGCTAAAAGGCAACTTTCCATTCAACCTTGAACAGAAAGTTGCCTCTCCTTTTTATTTATTAACTTATTCACCACTAACTTGTTGTTTAGTTATTGCTACTAGACATTTTGTGATTTTTTCACTAACAGATCCATTTGCATGAGAAGTTAATACAGAACTTTTAGTTTATATAGAATAAGAAGAGAAAAATAAAAAACTCATACAAATAATCTGTATATCAAAATAGTATTTGTTCGATATACAGATTATTTGTATAATACTTATAAAATAATATAATGGCAATAAATACTATTTACATTACTGCTTTTAAAAGGTCTGCTACTAATGGAATTACTGCACCTAGAAATTTTAAAACTGCCATTGCAATTTGCATAAACAATCTCTCCTTTTTCTGAATATTTAATTATTTATTTATATCTTAGTATACTTTAGGGTAATAAACTTTACAACTTATTTTGATATGCAATATTGCATGAAAGGTAAGTTGTTGAAAGGGTTATAATAATAGGAGTTGAAAGGTTCTAACAAAGCTATATACCTTATTTCATTTCAAGGGTAAATAGTCAAAACAAAAGTCCAAGTAGATAAAAAGGGTTGTCTCATAAGTCTGTGTAGCTGATTTATGGGACAACCTCTTTTTATGAGTAACAATTCAGCTACTTTCATTTTTATAGCATGGATCAGTTAATTCTACCAATGGGATATAGCAATTAATTCCATAATATCATGTAGTAAGAAATGATCAATGGCATGGAGGAACCAATAAGTGATGACTTGTTCTTCTCTTATTATCCAAAAAAATCTATTCTTGTCGTGATATTGCTAAGTTATTACGAGAACATTTACTGATGTCCAAACGTTTCTCGTTTTTGAGTAGACGTTCCTATATTGAGTTCATGTATGTCCTTTAGAGAAGAGAAAAAGTATGTTTTTTGTCTAAATAAGAAAAATAAATAAAAAATGACAGCTGTTTTACATCTATACTCCAAATTCACCCTTGAATATTAGAAGCGTTTTCTTTACAATCGTACATAGTGTAAAAACAGCGTGACCTCACGCATCAATATCATCTGAAGGAGCGATTCACATGGGAAAACTGTATGTTTTTGATCACCCTTTAATTCAGCATAAGATTACATATATTCGCGATAAGAATACAGGTACGAAAGAGTTTCGTGAACTAGTAGATGAAGTAGCAAGTTTGATGGCGTTTGAAATTACACGCGATCTTCCACTTGAAGAAATTGAAATTGAAACACCTGTAAGTAAAGCGAAAACAAAAGTGATTGCAGGTAAGAAGCTTGGTTTAATTCCTATTTTACGTGCAGGCTTAGGAATGGTAGATGGGATTTTAAAATTAATTCCAGCAGCAAAAGTAGGTCATATCGGTTTATACCGTGATCCAGAAACATTACAACCTGTAGAATACTATGTGAAACTTCCAACTGATGTAGAAGAACGTGATTTTATCGTACTTGATCCAATGTTAGCGACAGGCGGCTCTGCATCAGAAGCAATTACTTCCTTAAAGAAGCGCGGTGCGAAACATATTAAATTAATGTGTATTGTTGGTGCGCCAGAAGGGGTAAAAGTTATTCAAGAAGACCATCCTGATGTGGATATTTACGTGGCTGCATTAGACGAAAAATTAAACGATCATGGATATGTTGTACCAGGTCTTGGAGATGCTGGCGACCGTTTATTTGGAACGAAGTAAGACAACAGACGAGAAGATACCCTTCTCGTCTGTTTTTTTATACAACATATTATATAGTGAAATTGCATATAATATAGAAACTTCTCATTTGAGAAAGTCATATGAAATGTGAAAATTTATATATCTAGAAAGCATAATAGTGACAAACTTGTGAACTTTTTTCTTCTATTATAAAGAAAAAAGGTCTAGAAATTAGACGTCTTTTAACATTATTTTGAAGGAGAACGTTTTCAGTTATGGGAATAAATACCTAATACTCAAATTTTTTGATTTTTTTCGATTTGACGTTGACACTGTTTAACACCCTATTGTATGCTAACAACGGGGATAGATGGTAGGGTTTTCATTGACAAATTTTCGTCTATTCTTTGACAAAAAAATTAATTTTCTCATTTAAATAGGATTTATGCAAAAAAATGAGTTATTATTAACACATTCTTAACACATAGTGAATGAGGCTTTACATATGGAGGGATGAATCCTTGGAGGGAAACAAGCGTAGTCAATTTAAGGCGTATGCTTTAATGACTGGAATTCTTTCTCAGCTCGTTGGCGCTATTTTAGTTGGAATTTTTGGCGGGCAATGGATTGATGGTAAGCTTGGAACGTTTCCATTATTTCTAGTAATCGGGTTATTACTAGGACTTGGAACAGGGGTTTATGCTATGATTCGACTCATTCGACAATTTTATTCGGGAGAGCAATGATGATAGAAGTACATGAACTTGTCCAAAGACAAAAGAAATATATGTACAACCTTCTCGCACTCTTTGTATTAGGATGGGGCTTTACCTCATACAAAGATGTCTTTCTAGGACTGATTATCGGAACGATTTTCGGTTTTCTTAGTTTGCGCATCGTTGCACACAAGACGGACAAGCTGTTAGATCGCGTTACACAAGGAGAGACAGTGAAGTATAAAGCGACTGCAGTGAGTACATATTCGAGATTAGCCGCGATAGGGCTATTAATTTTATTTGCAGCAAAATATCAACATTTAATGGCGATGTGGAGCTTAGGATTAGGATTACTGACAGGATATCTTGTCATGATCATAGATTTTCTTTATCTACAGTATAAGAGCAGGGAAGAGAGGTGAATTACTAGTGGAACACGGTAAATTAGTTGAATTTCTAGGTTTAACGTTCGACTTGTCCTCTGTTATGATGACGACTGTTGCGGCAGTAATCGTATTTATCATCGCTGTTATTGGTACCCGTCGCTTAGCTCTACGTCCAACAGGAATACAAAATTTCCTTGAATGGGTTATGGACTTCGTAAAAGGTATGATTAATAGTACGATGGATTGGCAAACAGGTGGACGCTTTTTAACGCTTGGAGTTACACTCATTATGTATATCTTTGTAGCAAACATGCTCGGTTTGCCGTTCATGATTGCGACAGCTGAAGGCGGGGAGCATATTGCATGGTGGAGATCTCCAACGTCTGACCCAGCAGTTACTCTAACTTTAGCCGTGATGGTAGTTGCCCTCACCCATTATTATGGAGTTAAAATGAAGGGTACGAAAGAATATTTAAAAGGCTATATTCAACCAATGAAATTCTTATTCCCTTTAAAGGTAATTGAGGAATTTGCAAATACATTGACGTTAGGTCTGCGTTTATTTGGTAACATTTATGCGGGTGAGATTTTATTAACGTTACTTGCTCAATTAGGAGCAAGCGGTGCGTTTGGCGCATTAGGTGCTGTTCTGCCGATGTTAGCATGGATGGGCTTCAGTATTTTCGTAGGCGCTATCCAAGCATTTATCTTTACAATGTTAACGATGGTATACATGGCTCATAAAGTAAGCCACGACCATTAATATATTTAAAGTAAGTACAAAATTTATTTTTTATTGATAAAAAGGAGGACTTTTAAAATGAGTTTAGGTGTAATCGCAGCTGCAATTGCAATTGGTTTATCTGCATTAGGTGCTGGTATTGGTAACGGTCTTATCGTATCTCGCACAGTTGAGGGTGTTGCTCGTCAACCAGAATTACGTGGTGTACTTCAAACAATCATGTTCATCGGGGTAGCGTTAGTTGAGGCGCTTCCAATCATCGGTGTAGTAATCGCGTTTATCGTATTAAACAAATAAGGGATAGCTCCCCTTACAATAAGTGGCGAAGATCGTTTTGAGACCTTCTTCGCCATTGCTTTATGAATGAAACATTACTTGTCTTTTCATTTGTTTAATTTAGATTTTTGAAGGGAGTGAATCCTTGTGCCAACTCTATTATTAGGAGCTGCTGCTGTCCCATACGGAACAGTACTTTATACAATTGTCGTTTTCCTAATTCTATTAGCATTACTTCGTAAATATGCATTTGGACCTTTAATGGGAATTATGAAGGAACGTGAAGATCATATTTCTAGCGAAATCGACGCTGCTGAAAAGAACAATGCAGAGACGAAAAAGTTAGTAGAAGAACAACGTGAAATGTTAAAACAATCACGTATTGAAGCGCAAGAATTAATCGAGAGAGCGAAAAAACAAGCAGAAGATCAAAAAGAAAGTATTATTGCTGCTGCCAAAGAGGAAGCGGTATCTATTAAAGAATCTGCTGTACAAGAAATTCAACGCGAAAAAGAGCAAGCAATTACTGCTCTTCAAGAACAGGTTGCTTCTTTATCTGTCCAAATTGCTTCTAAAGTTATGCAAAAAGAACTGAAAGAAGAAGACCAAGTTCAATTAATTCGCGATTATATTAAAGAGGTAGGAGAAGCGCGATGAGCAATGAGATTGTAGCTAAACGTTATGCTGTCGCTCTTTTTCAAATCGCAAAAGAAAAACACGTACTAGAAATGTTTGAGGAAGAACTGCGCCTTGTGCAAAGTGCTTTTGTAAGTAGTAAAGAACTACATACTTTTTTAGGACAACCAAACATTTCAGCAGAAAAGAAAAAACAATTTCTTTCTAGCGTGTTTTCTACTGTTTCTCAGCCAATTTTAAGCACGTTATATCTTTTAATCGATAATCATCGCGAAACATTAGTACCTGAAATTGTAGATGTGTATGTTGCACTTGCCAATGAAGAGCGTAACGTAGCTGATGCAACGGTTTACTCTACTCGTTCTTTATCAGAAGATGAGAAGCTTAGCATTGCAGAAGCATTTGCAAAGAAAACAGGAAAAGATGCAATTCGCGTTCAAAATGTTGTAGATGAAGATTTACTAGGCGGTATTAAAGTACGCATTGGAAACCGCATTTACGACGGCAGTTTACAAGGAAAGTTAGCACGTATTCAGCGTGAACTTATGAAGAATAGATAGGGGTGAAGCGCATGAGCATCAGAGCTGAAGAAATTAGCGCACTGATTAAGCAACAAATTGAAAACTATCAGTCTGAGATCGAAGTTAGCGATGTTGGTACAGTTATTCAAGTTGGTGACGGTATTGCACGTGCTCATGGTCTTGATAACGTTATGGCTGGTGAGCTTGTTGAGTTCGCTAACGGCGTTATGGGACTAGCACAAAACTTAGAGGAAAATAACGTAGGTATCATTATTTTAGGACCTTATACTGAAATTCGTGAAGGTGACGAAGTACGTCGTACAGGTCGCATCATGCAAGTGCCAGTAGGGGAAGAATTAATTGGTCGTGTTGTAAACCCACTAGGACAACCAGTAGACGGTTTAGGTCCAATTAACACAACAAAAACTCGTCCAATCGAAAGCCCAGCACCAGGTGTAATGGATCGTAAATCTGTTCATGAGCCACTTCAAACTGGTATTAAAGCGATTGACGCTCTTGTACCAATCGGCCGCGGACAACGTGAGTTAATCATCGGTGACCGCCAAACTGGTAAAACAGCTGTTGCACTTGATACAATCTTGAACCAAAAAGATCAAGATATGGTTTGTATCTATGTAGCAATCGGACAAAAAGAATCTACAGTTCGTAACGTAGTTGAAACATTACGTAAGCACGGTGCATTAGAGTACACAATCGTTGTAACTGCATCTGCTTCTCAACCTGCTCCATTATTATACTTAGCTGCATATGCTGGTGTAACAATGGGTGAGGAATTTATGTACAACGGCAAACACGTATTAGTTGTATATGATGACTTATCAAAACAAGCGGCTGCATACCGTGAATTGTCATTATTATTACGTCGTCCTCCAGGTCGTGAAGCGTATCCAGGGGATGTATTCTACTTACACTCCCGCTTACTAGAGCGTGCGGCGAAATTAAGTGATGCAAAAGGCGCTGGTTCTTTAACAGCATTACCTTTCATCGAAACACAAGCAGGGGACGTATCAGCTTACATCCCAACAAACGTAATCTCTATTACGGATGGACAGATCTTCTTACAATCTGATCTATTCTTCTCTGGTGTACGTCCAGCGATCGACGCAGGTACTTCTGTATCTCGTGTTGGTGGTGCGGCTCAGATTAAA
This sequence comes from Bacillus sp. NPDC077411, assembly GCF_044543425.1. Classification (NCBI taxonomy): domain Bacteria; kingdom Bacillati; phylum Bacillota; class Bacilli; order Caryophanales; family Bacillaceae; genus Bacillus; species Bacillus sp. NPDC077411. The sequence continues at coordinate 102,007 of NZ_JBITWA010000004.1, forward strand.
GCGATGAGCAAAGTATCTGGTACACTTCGTCTTGACCTTGCATCTTATCGTGAATTAGAAGCGTTCGCTCAGTTCGGTTCTGACCTTGATAAAGCAACACAAGCGAAATTAAACCGCGGTGCACGTACAGTAGAAGTATTAAAACAAGGCTTACATAAGCCATTAAAAGTAGAGAAGCAAGTTATGATTCTTTACGCATTAACACGCGGATTCTTAGATGATATCCCAGTAGTAGATATCACTCGTTTCGAAGACGAGTTCCATGCTTGGTTAGATACAAATGCTGCTGAATTATTAACTGAAATTCGTACAACAACAAAACTTCCTGAAGACGAAAAAATGGCAACTGCTATTAACGGCTTCAAAAAAGTTTTCGTAGCATCTGAGTAATAAAAAGCGGAAGCGGCTCGTTAAGCCGCTCCACTTCTATATAAACAGGGCTCTTACATAGAGTGCTAACGGATATGAAGAGGAAAAGAGTAGGTGCACCTATTCTTTTCCTTCAATCATGAACAAGTATAACGATTAGGAAGATCGACAACATGGAGCTCTTTCTGATCATGCCAACTTCCGGAAAAAAGGTGGTGAAAACCTGTGGCATCTTTACGCGATATAAAAGCGAAAATTAACTCGACAAAGAAAACGAGCCAAATTACGAAAGCGATGGAGATGGTATCTGCATCGAAATTAAACCGTGCAGAACAAAATGCTAAATCTTTCGTTCCGTATATGGATAAGATTCAAGAAGTAGTAGCGAGCATAGCGCAAGGTAGCGGGGTAAATCACCCAATGCTAACAGCGCGTCCTGTGAAACGAACAGGATACATCGTTATTACATCGGATCGCGGACTAGCAGGTGGATATAACAGTAACGTTTTACGTGCAGTAAGCAACGTAGTGAAAGAGCGTCACAACATGGATGCAAACCAATACGCAATTATTGTACTTGGACGTCTAGGACGTGATTACTTAAAACGTCGTGGTTTTAATATCATTGATGAAGTAATTGGATTATCTGATCAACCAGTATTCGCTGATATTAAAGATATTGCTTCAAGAGCAATTTCGATGTTTACTGATGGTGCTTATGATGAATTGTATATTTACTACAATCATTATGTAAGTAAGATCTCACAAGAAGTAACGGAGAAGAAAATTTTACCGCTTACGGATGTGGCATCTGACAAAGCAACAACTTCATATGAATTTGAACCATCTGAAGAAGATATTTTAAAAGTATTATTGCCACAATACGCAGAGAGCTTAGTGTACGGTGCATTGCTAGACGGTAAAGCAAGTGAGCACGCAGCGCGTATGACAGCAATGAAAAGTGCTACAGACAACGCAATGGAAGTTATCGATACACTTACACTTTCCTTCAACCGCGCTCGTCAGGCAGCGATTACGCAAGAAATTACGGAAATCGTCGGCGGTGCAGCAGCGTTAGAATAAAAAAGCGGAAGCGGCTCGCTCAGAATGGGAGGGGGATGGAGCTTCAGACGTAGAGGCGTTCTTTGCCTCGCAGGAAGAAGCGAAGCCACCGACCATTCTAGCCACTGGAGCTGGATTGATAAAAAGCGGAATCGATAGTCTCGATGCAAAATATAAAAAATAAAACCGACTGTTCGCAGAAAAGCCGGTTAATTTAAAGAAAGCTAGGAGGGAACCCGATGAATAAAGGGCGCGTTACGCAAATCATGGGTCCGGTTGTAGACGTTAAGTTTGACGGCGGAAAGCTACCTGAAATCTACAATGCCCTTAGAATTAAAGAAGACACAATCGACTTAACTTTAGAAGTTGCGATTCATCTTGGTGATAATACAGTTCGTACAGTAGCAATGTCTTCTACTGATGGACTTGTTCGTGGTACAGAAGTAGAAGACACTGGTAAACCAATTTCTGTTCCAGTTGGTGATGCAACACTTGGTCGTGTATTTAACGTATTAGGTGATGCAATTGACTTAGGTGAAGAAGTAGCAGCGGATGTACGCCGTGATCCAATTCACCGCCAAGCACCTGCATTTGAAGAGCTATCTACAAAAGTAGAAATTCTTGAAACTGGTATTAAAGTAGTAGACTTATTAGCTCCTTATATTAAAGGTGGTAAAATCGGTCTATTCGGTGGTGCCGGCGTAGGTAAAACGGTATTAATCCAAGAATTAATTAACAACATCGCACAAGAGCACGGTGGTATCTCTGTATTCGCTGGTGTAGGTGAGCGTACTCGTGAAGGTAACGACTTATACCACGAAATGAGTGATTCCGGCGTAATCAAGAAAACAGCGATGGTATTCGGACAAATGAACGAGCCACCTGGAGCACGTCAACGTGTTGCGTTAACAGGTTTAACAATGGCTGAACATTTCCGTGATGAGCAAGGACAAGACGTACTTCTGTTCATCGATAATATCTTCCGTTTCACGCAAGCTGGTTCTGAAGTATCTGCCCTACTTGGTCGTATGCCATCTGCGGTAGGTTACCAACCAACACTTGCAACAGAAATGGGTCAATTACAAGAGCGTATTACATCAACAAATAAAGGGTCTATCACGTCTATCCAAGCGGTATATGTACCAGCCGATGACTACACTGACCCAGCACCAGCAACAACGTTCGCTCACTTGGATGCAACAACAAACTTAGAGCGTCGTTTAACACAAATGGGTATTTACCCAGCGGTAGATCCATTGGCATCTACATCTCGTGCACTATCTCCAGAAATCGTAGGAGAAGAGCATTATGCAGTTGCTCGTCAAATTCAGCAAACACTGCAACGTTACAAAGAGCTTCAAGATATCATCGCCATCTTAGGTATGGATGAGTTATCTGAAGAAGATAAATTAGTTGTACATCGCGCTCGTCGCGTTCAGTTCTTCTTATCACAGAACTTCCACGTAGCAGAACAGTTTACAGGTCAAAAAGGATCTTACGTACCTGTAAAAGAAACAGTTCGTGGATTTAAAGAAATTCTAGAAGGAAAACATGATGACCTTCCAGAAGACGCATTCCGTCTTGTTGGTGGTATTGAAGAAGTTGTTGAAAACGCGAAGAAAATGATGGCATAAGGCCTTAGGAGGGACGAATTATGAAGACATTTCCAGTCAGTATTGTAACTCCTGATGGACCGGTTTACGAAAACGAAGTTGAAATGGTAAGCGTAAGAGCAGAGAGCGGGGAAATGGGGATCTTAGCAGGTCACATTCCGACTGTTGCACCACTTAAAATTAGTGCAATTCGCTTAAAAAATGGTGGACATACAGATTACGTAGCAGTTAGCGGTGGCTTTATTGAAGTTCGCCCTGAGAAAGTAACAGTATTAGCACCATCTGCTGAAACAGCAAATCATATCGACGTTCATCGCGCAAACGAAGCGAAGCGCCGCGCTGAGCAACGTATGCAAGATAAACAAGCACATGTTGACTTCAAGCGTGCAGAAATGGCACTTAAACGTGCGATTAACCGTTTGGATGTTTCAAATATGAAGTAAAGAAAAAAGCCGTAAAGGGATGAACCTTTGCGGCTTTTTATAATGTTTATTTTTGGATTTTCCTAAGTAAATCTAAAAACTGTTTTTTTTCCTCATGATTCAAATTGGAAAATTGTGATGCCTGAAAGTGTTCTTGATTCGGAACCACATCATGAAATAACTTTTTTCCTTCCTCAGTCAATGAAAGGTATTTTGTTTTCCATTCCTGCTCTCGTTTAATCAATCCTAACCTTTCCATTTTGCTTAACAGTTGTGTAATATTGCCTTTCGTAACAAAAAGCTTATTTGCTAATTCTTGTTGAGATAATTTTTCATGAGAACCGACTTGAACTAAGACGTCAAACTGGGCTACTGACAGATTCCATTTTTTTAAATGTTGATTCGATTGGCGAATACTCTGGTTGTATATTCGTGATAGACGGAACCATAACATTAAACCGAGACGTTCCTCTTGTTTAGATAATGAAGAATTGTTTATGTTTTCTTTCATCATGTCACCTAATTCTTTCTTATTTACATTGAATTTATGACTAAACTGATAGGATGTCAAGGTCTATAGTCGGTTACATACCGCCGTTTTAAGGTTTTAGATAAAATTGATTTATAACTAAACTGATAAAATGTCAATATTATGTCTAGTTTCCTTTGTAAGTTTTTGTTCCTTTTCTCCAATGTATCGACATAAGAATTTGAAATTTGATATAATATCTATAATTGCATTATTTAGAAAAATTAAAAAATAATAAATGATGCAAATGAATCATAATTTGTACTGAGTGAACTTGTTTTTATGAGGGGGAGAGGGTTTCACAATGGTAAATGTATATGAAAATAGTTATATGATTGTCGTCATTTTTTTGCTATTAGGTATATTGTTGCCGGTTGTAGCACTCACCTTGGGGAAATTGCTACGTCCACATAAACCAAGTGCAGCGAAGAAAACAACATATGAAAGTGGAATTGAGCCGTTTCATGATGCAAACGTCCGCTTCCATGCCCGCTATTATATTTTTGCATTGCTTTTTGTCATTTTTGATGTGGAAACTGTGTTTTTATATCCGTGGGCGGTAGCGTATGACAAACTAGGGTTATTTGCATTAGTGGAAATGCTCATTTTTGTTATTATGCTACTCATTGGTCTTGCATATGCTTGGAAAAAGAAGGTGTTACAATGGCTATAAATTTTGAAGATATTCATCCACAGGAACGTGCTGAGTTAGAAAGAAATATATTTTTTACGACGCTTGAGCAAGTAAAAGGTTGGGCACGCAGTAATTCATTGTGGCCGATGACATTTGGATTGGCATGCTGTGCAATTGAGATGATGGGAGTCGGTTCCTCGCATTATGACTTAGATCGATTTGGTTCGTTTTTCCGTACATCCCCGCGTCAATCGGATGTCATGATTGTATCTGGAACGGTAACGAAGAAAATGGCCCCAATTGTTCGTCGTTTATATGATCAAATGCCAGAGCCGAAGTGGGTCATTGCAATGGGGTCTTGTGCAACCGCGGGCGGACCGTATGTAAATTCGTATGCTGTTGTAAAAGGGGTAGATCAAATCGTACCGGTGGATGTGTACATTCCTGGTTGTCCGCCGAATCCAGCAGCTTTAATTTACGGTATTAATAAATTAAAAGAAAAAATTCGTTACGAAGCAAAGACAGGAAAGCAGGTGACGAATAAATGAGTAATCGAGATCAAAATATAGATGATATGAAAAAAGAATTAGCAAAACATGCAAAGGAAGAGGCAAAAAAGCGCCGCGCAGCAGAGGAAGCGAAGGCAAAGGC
>NZ_JBITWA010000004.1:107383-277675 GCF_044543425.1 Bacillus sp. NPDC077411
GGCAGCAGCGGCGGCCAAAGCAAAGGCGGCAGCGTTAGCGAAGCAGAAAGAAAAGGAGAAAGCAGCCGAGCCGGAAGATGTGGAGAAAGAGAAAGCGATCGCAGTAGCGAAGGCAAAGGCAGCAGCGGCGGCCAAAGCAAAGGCGGCAGCGTTAGCGAAGCAGAAAGAAAAGGAGAAAGCAGCCGAGCCGGAAGATGTGGAGAAAGAGAAAGCGGTCGCAGCAGCGAAGGTAGCGGCGTTAGCGAAGCAAAAAGCATCTGAAGATGGAAGCATAGATGCTGAGAAAGAAAAAGCAATTGCGTTCGCAAAAGCAAAAGCTGCAGCGGCAGCAAAGGCCCGCGCTGCTGGAGGAAAGAAAGAGGAAGAAGCGAAAGTAGACAAACCTTCGCAAAATCAGCCGTATTTAGATGTGTATGTTCAGGCAGTTACAGTGAAACTTGGCGAAGGTGTGCTAGAAGATTGCTATATTAATAGGTTGTCTAAAGATGTTCCAACGCTCGTTGTGAAATTAGCGCATTACTATGAAGTGATGGAGCTGTTAAAGAAAGATCCTGAATGTGCATTCAATTATATGTCAGAATTGCATGCAACAGATTTTGGGGCGCATATGGAAGTGTATGTGCATTTATTTTCTTACGGCAAGAAGCAATCTGTAGCGGTAAAAGTAAAACTTGACCGGGACGAGCCGAGAGTGCCTTCTATTGCATCGCTATGGAGCGGGGCAGATTGGCCGGAGCGCGAGGCGTATGATTTACTTGGTGTTATGTTTGAAGGGCATCCAAATTTAAAGAGGATTTTGATGCCAGATGATTGGATTGGTCATCCGCTGCGAAAAGATTATGAGCCGTTTGATGCGGGGGTGTAAAACATGATTCGTACAGAAGAAATGCTTTTAAATGTAGGGCCGCAGCATCCGAGTACGCACGGTGTGTTTCGGCTCGTCATTAAAATTGACGGGGAAATCATTAAAGAAGCTACGCCTGTAATTGGCTATTTGCACCGCGGCACAGAGAAAATTGCGGAAAGTTTGCAGTATACGCAAATTATTCCGTACACAGACCGAATGGATTATTTAGCAGCGATGACCAATAACTATGTCATCTGTCACGCAGTTGAGACGATGATGGCGCTTGAAATACCAGAGCGTGCTGAATATTTGCGCGTACTTGCAATGGAGCTTGGTCGCGTGGCGAGTCACCTCGTTTGGTGGGGGACCAATTTGCTTGATATTGGAGCAGTCAGTCCATTTCTATATGCATTTCGCGAACGCGAGATGATTATTAACCTACTGAATGAATTATGCGGAGCGCGTTTAACATTTAATTATATGCGTGTTGGTGGGGTGAAGTGGGATGCGCCGGACGACTGGATTGAAAAAGTGCGTGAGTTTGTTCCATATATGAGAGAGCAGTTAAAGGGATATCACGACCTTGTGAGCGGCAATGAAATTTTCTTAAACCGTGTGAAGGGAGTCGGTATTTACTCGGCAGAGGATGCCCTGCAATATTCGTTAAGCGGAGCAAACCTGCGCTGCACAGGCGTGAAATGGGATCTTCGCAAAGATGAGCCGTACTCTATTTATGACCGTTTTGATTTTGACGTTCCGATTGGTAAAGTGGGCGATGCTTGGGACCGTTATATTTGCCGAATGGAGGAAATTGAAGAGTCACTGAAAATTATTGAACAAGCGGTAGAGCAGTTTCCGAAAGAAGGAGCCATTTTAGCGAAGGTGCCAAAGATTATTAAACCACCAAAAGGTGAAGCATTCGTGCGAATTGAGTCACCGCGCGGCGAGATTGGCTGTTACATTGCAAGTGATGGAAAGAAAGAGCCGTATCGCTTAAAGTTCCGCCGCCCATCTTTTTATAATCTGCAAATTTTACCGCATATCTTGAAAGGTGAAAATATCGCAAACTTAATTACCATTTTAGGTGGCATTGATATTGTACTTGGGGAGGTTGATGGGTGATGATACAAAACCTCTTAGAGTCACCCGCAAGCTGGACGAATTTTCTTATCTTTTTCGGATTGGCAACGTTGTTGTTGTTTGTTGTTCTTGGCTTTGTTACATATGGGATTTTAGCAGAACGAAAAGTAATGGGATTTATGCAAGGGCGTATAGGACCGAACCAAGTGGGCGGCCGTTTTGGACTCTTGCAAACAGTAGCAGACGTGCTAAAACTTTTGCTAAAAGAAGATACGATTCCGAAATTAGCCGATAAACCGCTCTTCATATTAGCACCGGTCATTGCGTTTGCGCCGGCATTTATGGTACTCGCAGTTATTCCGTTTACAGATAAGTTGCAGTTTGCCGATATCGGCGTTGGCTTACTGTATTACATTGCAGTCTCAGGTATTACAACAATTGGTGTTGTAACGGGAGGCTGGGCGTCCAACAATAAATATTCGTTACTCGGCGGAATGCGAGCTGCAGCACAAATGATTTCCTATGAAATTCCACTTGTGATGAGCGTAATTGGGGTCATCCTTCTAACGGGTAGCTTGAATTTAAATGATATTGTAAAAGCGCAAGAAGGGGTTTGGTACATTTTCGTGCAGCCAATTGGTTTTATTGTCTTTTTAATCGCAGCTGTTGCTGAATTGAACCGAACGCCGTTTGATTTACCGGAAGCCGAATCGGAGCTCGTCTCTGGATATCATACGGAGTATTCGGGATTTCGCTGGGCGTTCTTTATGCTTTCGGAGTATGTGTATTTCTTTGGAATGGCATCGCTTATGACGGTACTATTTTTAGGAGGTTGGCAGCCAATTTCGTTTCTAGCGTTTATTCCAGGAGCTGTTTGGTTTGCGCTCAAATTTAGCGCGGTTGTCTTTCTATTAATTTGGTTCCGCGTGACGTTCCCGCGTATACGAGGCGATCAATTAATGGAGTTTGGCTGGAAAGTATTATTGCCGGTAGCACTTGCAAATATTTTCTTAGCAGCATTGATAAAAGAGTTGTTCTTCTAATCTAAAAGGGGGGCAGGAGTACAATGAAGGGATTACTTAAAGGTTTAAAGTATACACTTAGCAATTTAAGTAAGAAAAAAGTAACGTACGACTATCCAAATCAACCACTACCACTCCCAGATCGCTTTCGCGGTATTCAAAAGTTTTATCCAGAAAAATGTATCGTTTGCAATCAATGCGCAAATATTTGTCCAACAGATTGTATTCAACTAACAGGGAAAAAACATCCAGATCCAGAGAAGAAAGGGAAAATCATTGATACGTATGATATTAACTTTGAAATTTGTATTCTTTGCGATCTTTGTACGGAAGTTTGCCCGACAGAAGCGATTGTGATGACAAATAACTTTGAGCTAGCCGAATATTCGCGTGATGATTTATTCAAAAACTTACAGTGGCTTGATGAAAATAATCAACATGTGAGAAAGGAGAATAAAGCATGAGCGGCGAGTTAGTAGCATTTTTGGCATTAGCCCTGCTTGCGATTATGGGCGGTGTACTTATGCTGAACTTAACGAAAGTGATGCATATGATGCTCGCTCTAGTGTTTACCTTCCTTAGTATTGCTGGGCTTTATTTTATGTTATCAGCAGAATTTGTTGGGGTTGCTCAAATTTTGATTTATTCCGGTGCGATTACGATTATTATGATTTTTGGCATTATGTTAACGAAACATAATGATGAAGAAGAAGCACGTTTCGGCTTTCGTAAATTGATTGTTTTTCTTGCTGTTGTAATCTTTGGTGTGGTGATGTATTTTGCGGTGAATAATGTGGACTTTGAAAATGGACGTGTTCAAGATGGTATCGTACTTCATGAACAAAATACACGTCATATCGGTGAATTGTTGTATTCGAAGTATATAATACCGTTTGAGTTAACATCTGTTGTATTACTTGTTGCTCTTGTTGGTGCAATTGTACTTGCGAAGAAGGATGAGAAAAAGGAGGATTCGCATGAATAGTATTCCAGCTTCTGCATACTTGACGCTTGCGATTATATTGTTTTGCATCGGCTTATTTGGAGCGTTAACGAAGCGTAATACAGTAACTGTATTAATTTGTATTGAACTTATGTTAAATGCGGCGAACTTAAATTTAGTTGCCTTTAGTAAATTAGGAATGTTTCCAAATTTAAAGGGACAAATTTTTTCATTGTTCACAATGTCCGTCGCTGCGGCAGAAGCAGCGGTGGGTTTGGCAATTTTAATTGCTCTATATAGAAACCGCGAAACGGTCAATACAGATGAAATGGATTCGTTAAAGCATTAAGATGATGATCGAAAAGGGGGGAGGAATTCATGATGGATTATGCATGGCTAATACCGCTTTTCCCGCTTGTGTCTTTCGTTTTACTCGTGATGTTTGGCAAGAAGTTAAAAGAAGGAAGCAGCTGGCTCGGCATCTTGCTCACCTTTCTTTCATTTGTGGGTGCGGTACTTGTATTAATAGAACGGCTATCATCAGAAACAGTAAAGCAGCAATGGACTTGGCTCCAAATTGGGGATGTGAATATTTCTTTTGGCTTTGAAGTAAATGCATTAAATGCATTAATGCTCTTTATTGTCACACTTGTGAGTTTGCTCGTTCATATGTATTCGAAAGGGTATATGCATGGCGATGAAAGACTCCATATTTTTTATGCATACTTAGGGCTGTTTACATTTGCGATGCTTGGACTTGTCATCTCTACTAACTTATTACAGCTTTATATATTCTGGGAGTTAGTAGGGCTCGGCTCCTTTTTATTAATTGGGTTTTATTTCTTTAAAGAAGAGGCAAAGGCAGCTGCAAAAAAAGCGTTTATTATGACGCGTATCGGGGATGTCGGCTTGTTTATTGGAATGATTCTATTATTCTGGCAAGTTGGCAGCTTTGATTATGAGGTAATCTTTCAGGCCGTACAAACTGGAGAGATTTCGGGGACGATGATTACATTAACGGCGATTTTAATCTTTGTCGGTGCAATTGGGAAATCAGGTCAGTTTCCGCTGCATACGTGGCTTCCAGATGCGATGGAAGGCCCAACACCAGTATCGGCGCTAATCCACGCAGCGACGATGGTTGCTGCTGGGGTATATTTAGTTGCTACTATGTTCCCGCTTTTCGCAGCGAGCGAAGCAGCGATGCAAACTGTTGCAGTTATTGGCGGTATTACGGCAATCTTTGCGGCATCTATTGGTATCGTACAAACAGACATTAAGCGTGTATTAGCCTACTCCACGGTGAGTCAGCTTGGTTATATGATGCTTGCGCTCGGTTCTGCTGGGTACGTGGCGGGGGTTTTTCATTTAACGACGCACGCTTTCTTCAAGGCATTATTATTCTTAGCTGCCGGAAGCGTCATTCATGCGGTGCATACGCAAAACATCGAGGAAATGGGCGGTCTGTTTAAGAAGATGAAAGTGACCGGCTTATTGTTTTTAATTGGTACGTTTGCGATTAGCGGCGTTCCGTTATTTTCTGGATTTTTTAGTAAGGATGAAATCTTAGCGGTGACGTGGGAACGCGGCAATTACGGTTTATTCGTCCTTGCGGTAATCGCAGCTTTCTTCACTGCTTTCTATATGTTCCGCTTGTACTTCCTTGTCTTCACGGGAGAGGCGCGCGGGGAGCAGAAACATGTGCGTGAGTCTCCAAAGATAATGACAGTGCCAATGATGGTTCTTGGCGTCCTAGCGATTGTGGCTGGTTATGTGAATACACCTTGGTTCGGAACTTTTCTTGGGGATTGGCTTACAAAAGACGCGGCGTTTCAAGTGAGAGAGGTTCATGGCCCGGCCTGGATTATGATCGTGGCAACGCTCGTTTCAGTGGCTGGGATTGGTTTAGCATATTTGATATATGGAAAACGTACCATTCCACATGATTGGCTTGGCGGGAAGAATACTGCCATGTATAGCTTGCTCCAGGAGAAATATTATATTGATGAATTGTATAGCAAAACGGTGCTTCCGCTCGTTAAAGGAATTGCATATGTTCTATATTTCTTTGAAACGTATATTGTGGAAGGAACCATGCAGTTTATTAGCGGCATCGTAAAAGGTGTAAGTACGATTGGCTCGAAACTACAAAACGGACAAGTGCAAATGTACGGCACAGTTACAGCGGTTTGCTTAGCTGCACTCGTAATGATTCTGTTATTGACAGGGGGGTATGGACAATGAGTTCCTTTCTATTATCTTTCTTCATTTTCTCCCCGCTGCTTTGTATCATACTGCTGGCATTTGTACCGAAGAAAGAGGAAAGAGCAGCGAAGATTGTTGGTTTGCTTGGAACATTACTTCCGCTTGGGTCCGCGCTCTTTATCGCAAGTACATACGCATCGGGAAAAAGTTTAACGATGTTTGCAGAAAAGGTAAAGTGGATTCAATTTGGAAACTTTCCAAGTGTAGAGAAAGAACTGTTTACCATTTATTACGAACTTGGCATTGATGGCTTCTCACTCGTTATGATGTTTCTTACGGCATTATTGGCGACATTGGCAGCTATTACAGCCTTTTCCGTTACAAAGCACGTAAAAGGTTTCTATATGTTACTGCTTATGCTTGAAATCGGTATGCTTGGCGTCTTCGCTGCAGAAAACTTGCTACTGTTCTTCATGTTCTTTGAAATTACACTGCCAGCTATGTTTTTACTTGTTGGGAAATGGGGCAAATTTAGTAGTGAAAAAGCGGCGTACAGCTATTTAATTTATAACGGCATCGGTTCAGCGATTTTACTTATTGCTTTTTCCATTTTATTTGCAAGAGCAGGTACAACGAATATTGCAGAGCTGCAAGTCGTTTTAGCAGGAAAAGAAATGACGACGGTTGGTGAACTGTCTAACTCCTTGCAGCTTGGTTTATTTCTAGCGATTATGATTGCGTTCATGATTAAACTTCCAGTCTTTCCGCTGCACCGCTGGATGGTGAATGTCCACGTGGAGGCGCACCCAGCGGTAGTCATGCTGCATGCAGGTGTTCTCTTAAAGATTGGAGCATACGGAATTGTGCGTTTTGGAATGGGACTTTTCCCGGAGCAGTTTGAAAAATTCGCGGTGTTCTTAGGAGTTTTAGGAGTTATCAACTTGCTGTACGGGGCACTCTTAGCACTTGTTCAAACCGATTTCCGAAAGGTGCTCGCATATTCAAGTATTTCGCATATGGGAATTGTATTAATCGGTTTAGCTGCGCTGAACACGGCGGGAATGAAGGGGGCATTGTTCCAAGTCGTTTCCCACGGTTTAATTGCGGCGCTGTTGTTTTTCCTGCTTGGTATAATCGAGCAGCGCTTTCATACTTCTGATATTACAAAACTTGGCGGCTTAGCGAAGCAAGTGCCGGTGCTTAGCGGATTCTTGTTAGCGGGAAGTATGGCTTCGCTCGGACTTCCTGGAATGTCCGGCTTTGTGAGTGAATTTCTCGCATTTCTTGGCTTGTTTCAGGAGCACCGGGTATTAGCGGCAATCGGAGTAATCGGGATTATTTTAACAGCAGTGTACGTACTCCGGGCAGCTATGCAAGTTATATTTGGAAAAAGCGAATGCGAAGCGAAGGGCGATATACACGGGTGGGAATATATTCCGGTGGTGATCTTGCTGGCATGTATTCTCATCATTGGTATTCTGCCAGATGTACTAGGTGAACCGCTTCGTGACACATTACAATCGTTAGGAGGTAGGTAGAAGATGGATATGAAAACATTACTAGACTTATCATGGCATCTAATGACGCCGGAATTCATCCTGCTTGGCGGGGCTATTCTTCTATCACTTCTTGATTTGTTTGCAAAACAAACGTTTGAGCGCCGGAATTTATCGTACGGGGCAATTGGTGTGGTCATACTCGCACTTGTGGCGCTTGTTACATTATACGGTGCACCGGCTGGAGAGATTTTAGATGGATCTTTTGTATTAGACGGATTTTCAAAAGCATTTAAAACGCTCTTATTGCTCGGCGGCATTCTTGTATTACTTCTTGCGGTAGAAGATGATGATAAGCAGCCGATTGAAGACCTGGGAGAGTATTATTACTTATTTTTAACAGCACTTCTTGGTGCGATGTTTATGGCATCTAGCAGTGATCTTATTACACTGTTTATCGGTCTTGAATTATTGTCGTTGTCTTCGTACATTTTAGTCGGTATTCGTAAGAAGAATAAAGCTTCGAATGAAGCGGCAATGAAGTATGTAATAAATGGTGGTATTTCTACGGCAATTACGTTGTTTGGAATGAGTTATTTGTACGGACTGACGGGTTCAACAAATATTTTAGATATGCAGCGTTTATTTATGCAAGGTGTGAGCGGCGATATACAACTGTTGTTGTCACTTGCGTTTATCCTGCTTTTTATCGGTTTGTCTTTTAAAATTGCAACTGTCCCATTTCATATGTGGGCACCTGATGTGTATGAAGGAGCAGTAACGCCTGTTACGGCATTGTTAGGAACCGTATCGAAAATTGCTGGATTTGTAATGATTGTTCGCATTTTTTTAGTCATTTTCGCAGCTATTCCTGTGCAAAATGGGGCAGCATCACTATTTAGCAATATGAGCATCTATATTGCCGTTCTTGCAAGTGTAACGATGATTGTTGGGAATAGCGTTGCTTTAAAACAGCATAGTATAAAACGGATGCTTGCGTATTCAGGAGTGGCACATGCTGGTTATTTACTCGTACCGCTTGTTGCGATGTCGCCATTTCTTATGGATAGTATGTGGTTTTATATGTTTGCCTATGTACTGATGAATATCGGAGCATTTGCAATTATCCACGGAATAATTTTACGAACAGGGCAAGAAAATATATCTGCTTTTGCTGGTTTATATAAACGATCACCGTTTGCTGCAATCATGATGACAATTTTTATTTTGTCACTTGCTGGTATTCCTGGGACAGCTGGATTTATCGGGAAAATTAACATCTTTTTAGGGGCCTTTATCGTTCAGCCAGCTCATTACGTGCTAGCATCGATAATGATGGGAACAACGGTTATCTCATTCATCTACTATTTTCGCATCTTGCAGCAAATGTTTTTTCGCCGGGCAGAAAGTGAGGAGCGTATCGTTCTTCCGGTTAACTTGAAAATCGTTGTAAGCCTTTGCGCAATTGCAACAGTTGTGCTCGGGATATTACCAGCCAGCGGTTACAATTTCTTTTATAATTATTTTCCGCTTATGAAAGATTTCTTCTTTCTTGGGAATATGGTACAATAGTACAAATTGAAAGTGTAGAGCATAAACTCTGCACTTTTTATTTTGGTAAATTTTCTTTTACTACATAAGTAGTAAGCAGTCTGGTTCATACGGGGAGTTGCCCGTTAGAGCAGGATAAAAGGGGTCGATTTGTTATGGCACAAATTTTAGGGCAACAAGCACTCATTGCAATTGTGTCGCATTTACTGTTTATTACCATTACGTGGTGGGCACTGCAAGGTCTTCACCTAGAACGCTTAATGAAGCCGGGAAAAGTACTGCAAATGAAGGTGCTTCTTATTTTTGTAACGATTGCCATCGGTGCATCTGTAAGTAATTTTCTCCTTGATTATTTAGGCTATTCAAAGAGTTTAACGTACCTTGTAAAGTAAAAAAGTACAACGTATAGAACCATCCTTCTCCGTCAACAATGGGGACTAGGAGGGGATGAACGTGAAAAAAATGCAAGCCATGATGTTGATTATCGTGAGTGTGGTTGTATTTTTAGCTGGATATAGAGAGATGAAACCTGTGAGCGACCAGGAAAAAATGGAGAGCATGATAGCTGTTTTAGAGAAGAACGGTACTAATGTTCAGCGTTGGTCTTGGTTAGCAAGGGAAACGAAGACAATTTCAAATATACATACGTTTGAAGAGTTACTAAAGCAACTGAAGGAACGTGCAAATGTAGAAGAATGGGAAATTGAGCAGTCTAAAGATGGCTACAAGGCAACTGCACAAAAAAAATTTTCTTCTTATGAAGAAAGACTGGTAGTTACATGGACAATGGAAAATACTAAAGAAAACACTTTCATTATATATGAAGTGAGCGGAGAAAAATGGAATCCTAAATATATTAATAAAATGAATCAAATTTTTGATACAAAACCAAAAATTTATACTTGTATTCAAGGGGCGCTCAATGATAAGATTGAAGGTGTTTTGCAAGATAAAGTAAATGAAGTTTTGAAAGATCTTTCAGCAAAAATGATTGAAAAAGTAGAAGAAAGAGCATTTGTGTCAGTCTCCGCATATAATAAAAAATGGAATGACGCTCTTTCAACAAATAAAGAGAAAATCAATGTGCAAATAGCAATACGTTCTACAAACAACAAGAATACAATTGTGGTTGGCACACCGATCATAACTTCTGAGTATTGAATAGATGTGAAAAAAGGACACGGAGGGGAATAACTTGGAAAAGATCATCGTCCGTGGCGGAAAGCGGTTGAACGGCACAGTGCGCGTAGAGGGCGCAAAAAACGCTGTATTACCTATAATCGCTGCAGCCCTATTAGCGAGTGATGGAAAGAATGTACTATCTGAAGTACCAGAATTATCAGATGTATACACAATTAATGAGGTATTACGTCATTTGAATGCAGAAGTATCTTTTGCAAACAATGAAGTAACAATTGATGCATCAAAAGAATTAAACATCGAAGCACCGTTTGAATATGTACGTAAAATGCGTGCGTCCGTTCTTGTAATGGGGCCGCTTTTAGCACGTAATGGTCGTGCACGTATTGCACTTCCTGGCGGATGTGCAATTGGTTCACGTCCAATTGACCAACATTTAAAAGGCTTTGAAGCAATGGGAGCAAAAGTAAAGGTTGGTAATGGATTTGTTGAAGCATATGTAGACGGTAAGTTAACTGGTGCGAAAATTTACTTAGATTTCCCAAGTGTAGGGGCAACAGAAAACATTATGTCTGCCGCTGTATTAGCAGAAGGGACAACAATTCTTGAAAACGCAGCAAAAGAACCAGAAATCGTAGACTTAGCGAACTTCTTAAATGCAATGGGAGCAAAAGTACGCGGTGCTGGAACTGGCACAATTCGTATTGAAGGTGTCGATAAATTATATGGTGCAAACCATTCGATTATTCCTGATCGTGTTGAAGCAGGAACATTTATGGTTGCAGCAGCAATTACAGGCGGAAACGTGTTAATTGAAAATGCTGTACCAGAACATTTACGTTCTATTACAGCAAAAATGGAAGAAATGGGTGTTACAATTATTGAGGAAAACGAAGGTGTACGCGTTATCGGCCCTGAGAAGTTAAAAGCGGCTGATATTAAAACGATGCCACACCCAGGATTCCCAACAGATATGCAATCACAAATGATGGCATTATTATTGAAAGCAAACGGCACAAGCATGATTACAGAAACAGTATTCGAAAACCGTTTCATGCATGTGGAAGAATTCCGCCGTATGAATGCAGATATTAAAATCGAAGGTCGTTCTGTAATTATGAATGGGCCAGGTAACCTGCAAGGCGCTGAAGTAGCAGCAACAGATTTACGTGCTGCAGCAGCGTTAATCTTAGCCGGTTTAGTATCTGAAGGTCATACGCGCGTAACGGAATTAAAACATCTTGACCGCGGATATGTAAACTTCCACGGCAAGTTAGCTGCATTAGGTGCAGATATTGAACGTGTAACTGAACAAGTGGAAGAAGTAGTAGAACAACAAGTATCTGATCTTCACGCTTAATAGGGATAGCTTCTATGCAAAGGCATGGAAGCTATTTTTTATGTACTCTTATTGTTATAGTCAAGAAACATAATATTTATGCCTGTTTCATTAAAAATTCTAAAAATTTAAATAAGAATTAGGTAAAAAAGAACGTGTTCTAAATGCTTGTCTTACTCCATAAGAATGAAATGAGTCTAATTTCATAGTGGAGGAAGATAATGAAAACGACAAAGCCCATTATCGTCATCATAGTGCTGTTAGTAGCGTTAGTGATTATTGTACCAAGCGCGCTTGTTTTTCCGTTTGGAAAAGTTAAAGAAGGCAAGAATCATTCACCTTCTGCTCCCAAGTCCACACAAGACATGCCAGCTCCCTCTCCTACAAAAACTGATGTGCAAGTATCTGTGTATCGCAGTCAGCAAAAAAAGACCGAAACTGTTTCAATTGAAGACTATGTTGCCGGCGTTGTTGCTGCAGAAATGCCGGCAAACTTTGAAATGGAAGCATTAAAGGCACAGGCATTAACAGCGCGTACATTCGTTGTGAAGCGTATGTTAAGCGAACAAAGGCTTCAAAGTAAAGCGGACGTAACAGATACGGTAGACAATCAAGTGTACAAAAGTAAAGCGGAGCTAAAAGAACAGTGGGGCAAAGAGTACGAAGGCAAAATGAAGCGTATTGAAGAGGCGGTATCAAAAACAGCCGGACAAGTTTTAACGTATGAAGGCAGCCCGATTACAGCGTCATTTTTCTCGACAAGCAATGGCTATACAGAAAATGCCGCCGATTATTGGGGCAGTGACTATCCGTATTTAAAAAGTGTAAATAGTCCTTGGGATCAACAAGCACCAAAATTTACGAGTGAACAAACTTTTACTGTTGCTGACTTTCAAAAGCGTCTTGGTGTAAAAGTGTTAGAAAATGGAAATATTGGCAACATTAAAGAACGCACAGAAGGAAAGCGTGTTAAGGAAGTTGACTTTCAAGGAAAGACATTAACAGGAAAAGATGTGAGGGACAAATTAGGCTTACGTTCCTCTGATTTTACGTGGAAGCAGCAAGGGAATCAAATTGTTATCACAACGAAAGGATATGGTCACGGCGTTGGAATGAGCCAATACGGTGCAAACGGAATGGCGAAGGAAGGGAAGGTATATACAGATATTGTTGCGCATTATTATAAAGGTGTGGCAATTTCACCGCTGAATCAGTATGAGGGGAAATTGACGGCGAAGAAGTGAAAGCATAGTGCGGCGGCGCTATGCTTTTTTATATATGGATGTTTCGTTTTATCGAACGATCTTTACAGTGTGTCGAACGGTAGCCCTGATAAGAATACATTGCCTTAAATAAAGTGAAACTTTAATCAGTGGGGGTTTTCTTCATCCCCCACTGATTATTAGCCCTCCCAATCGGGCTTTTACGGGCAGTTTATCTCCCACCTAACTTCTTAAAAAAAGTGGAAGTGGCTCGTTCAGAATGTGAGGGGGATGGAGCTTCTGACGTAGAGGGTTTTTTTACCTCGTAGGAAGAAGCGAAGCCACCGAACATTCTAGCCACTGGAGCTGGACAATGCTTTTGCTGAATTTTGAGGCGGGAGTATTACTGCCCACGAATAGCGGGATAAATAGAATTGTTGTAATTCTGTGTCAGACTTTGTAGAAAAGGTAGGAAAGATTGTTGATTTTTGCACATGTTTGTCATGTTATAATACAGTTGTATCTTTAAATATACAATGATAACAGGGGGCATGTAAGATGATGATGGATGTACCGCTTCTCATTCCGGCAATGATGGAACGGGCAGAGAAGTATTTTTCAAAAAAGGAAGTTGTCTCGCGTACGGCATCGCGCATTCAAACATTGACGTACGGAGAAATTGCAAAGCGGACAAGAAAGCTTGCAAGTGTATTAAGGAAAATGGGAATTGAGACAGGAGATAAAGTAGGAACAATTGCCTGGAACCATCACCGCCATTTAGAAGCATATTTTGCGATTCCAGGAATCGGAGCTGTATTACATACAATTAATTTGCGCCTTTCTGCAGAACACATTTCCTACATTATTAACCACGCCGACGATAAAATTATTTTCGTAGATGAAGATATGGTTCCTATATTAGAAAGTATTCGAAACGAAATTCCTCATGTGAAAGCATTTATTATTATGACAGATGACGATGCACTACCTCATACAACATTATCACCAGCATATCACTATGATAAACTCCTCGAAGAAGGCGATGAAACATTTCAATTTGTAACAGATTTAGATGAGAAAGCACCTGCCGGCATGTGCTATACTTCCGCGACGACAGGAAAACCGAAAGGCGTCGTGTACACGCATCGTAGCATTGCACTCCATAGCTATACGCTTGGACTTGTAGACGGAGGGGGCATATCAGAAGCAGATACGTGTATGCCTGTTGTTCCGATGTTCCATGTAAATGCGTGGGGACTTCCATTTGCAAGTACATGGTTCGGTACAAAGCTTGTCTTACCAGGACCGCACTTTACTTCGGAAATTTTAGCAGAGTTAGTTGAACGTGAGAAAGTAACGATTACTGCTGGCGTCCCGACCATTTGGATTAGTTTACTGCAAGAGCTTGAAAAGTATCCGTATGATATTAGCAGTATTCGTACGATATGGTCAGGCGGATCGGCAGCACCAAAAGGTATGATTCGCACATATGAAGAAAAATATGAAATTGCGTTCAGACAAATCTACGGAATGACGGAAACAAGTCCGGCTGTTGTCATTAACTGTCCGAAATCGTATCAACGTGATTTACCGAAAGAAGAATATTATGAGCTTCGTTCTCGCCAAGGTTATTTATTCCCAGGCCTTGAAATGAAGGTAATTGGTCAAAACGGTGAGATTAAGTGGGACGGTGAAGAAATGGGAGAGCTTTGCCTTCGCGGATCATGGATTGCCGGTAGCTATTATAATGATGAACGCACTGAAGAATCGATGAAAGATGGTTGGCTGCACACCGGCGATATCGTAACAGTGGACCCGGAAGGCTTTATTAAAATTGCTGATCGCACGAAAGATTTGATTAAAAGCGGCGGCGAATGGATTTCTTCCGTCGATTTAGAAAACGCTTTAATGACACACGAAAAAGTATTAGAAGCATCTGTCGTTGCTGTTCCACATGAAAAATGGCAAGAGCGTCCTGTTGCATGTGTCGTTTTAAAAGAAGGAGAAATGGTCAATCAAGAAGAGCTCTACGATTTATTAGAAAGTCAATTTCCAAAATGGTGGATGCCAGACGATATTTTATTTGTAGAAGAAATCCCGAAAACATCTGTCGGGAAGTTTTTGAAGCGAGCACTTCGCGATCAGCTGAAGAGTTATATGGTGAAGTAAAAAGGTAAAAGTAGGCTACCTCGATGTGAGGTAGCCTATTTCCATGAAAGGAATAGATGATGTGGTTTTGCAAATCTGTTCCCCTCGCATTATGTATGAATTGTAATCTTATAATATTGGGAATTTTATCACAGATTTCCATATAACGTCTGATATAATGGAACAAAAAACCAACATAGGGGTGAGAGGATGGCGTTATTAGAACTGAACCAATTGGCAAAGACGAATGTTTTGCCATCTATTCAGTTAGAAATCGAGAATGGACAGTGTGTTGTGCTGCAATGCAATAATCATATTGGTAAAACGTTGCACCGCATTATTATGGGAGAAGAAGAAGCATCGACGGGGACTGTGTTATTTGATGGACAGCCGCTTGGGAAACATTCTTTTTCTCGAATCGGCTTTTGTTTTTTAGATGATGAGGCGTACGAACGCTTAACGGTAAAAGATTACTTTATTTTTTTGAGAGGATTATATGGTAATGGATTATCGGTAGATGAAGTTGTCCAGCTTGTGGGTCTTCTAGATAAAAAAGAGGTGAAGATAAAGGAATTAACCTTTTCTGAGAAACGTCGCCTTCATATTGGAAGGAGTATGATACATAATCCAGACCTTGTTATTTTGGAAGAACCAGAACAAAACGTAGATATTGAAAGTACAATCATTATTCGAAATGTCATTACAAAATTAAAAGAGACAGGAAAAGCGATTTTTATTACTTCTGCCTTTCTTTCGGATGCTTTATCTTTAACGGAGGACGTGTATGTGTTACATCAAGATGGTGTGAAAAAAGTGGAAATCGAGCAAGAGGAACAGGGGGAAGTGGAAGACGAAAAGGTAATCGAAATGATTCCGCAAATGAAATTAGAACGTATCCCAGCAAAAGTAAACGATAAAATTATTTTATTGGATCCAATGGAAATTCAATTTATTGAAACACAAAATGGAATTACACATATTCATGTGCGTGATGGAAATTATATTTGCGCGCTTACGTTAAGTGAATTAGAAGAGCGTCTAAAAGGATTCGGATTCTTCAGGTGTCACCGCTCTTACCTCGTGAACTTACAACGTGTGCGAGAAGTGATTACATGGACGCGAAACAGCTACAGTTTAATTCTTGATGATGAACGAAAAACATCGATTCCGCTGTCAAAAGGAAGAATGGATGAATTGAAAGATGTAATTGGATTGTAAACGTATGCTGCGTTAACCCCAATAATTATTTCACTCGCCTTTTATGTTGTTTCAATGAGCTAAAACTATGCTCCATTCACCGGTAAAAATACTCCTTTTACCGGTATTTTACTGCAAGGCCCCTTTGTTTTTCATATGATTGACTCAAGAAAAACGAAACGAACAAACGAAATTCGCTGAAGCGAGTTTCATCTATAAATGAAAAGCAAAGGGGATGACGTAATGACGTTGGCAATTGAAATGAAAGACGTGATGAAAACATTCGACAGCAAAACAGCGCTTCGCAATGTAAATATTGAAGTGAAACAAGGAGAAATCTTCGGGTTTCTTGGTCCGAGTGGATCTGGAAAAACAACAACTGTAAAAATCTTAACGGCTCAGTTACTTCATAGTGTAGGAACGGTAAAAGTGCTAGGACATGATATTGTAGGACCAGAAAGTATTGATTATAAACGAATTGGTATTTTAACAGATAACAGCGGTCTATATGAAAGACTTAGCATTTATGATAACTTACTATTATTTTGTGACTTATACGACTGTCCAAAAGAACGAATTGATGAAGTGTTAGCACAAGTGAACTTATTAGACGATAAAAAAACACAAGTGAAAAAGCTGTCAAAAGGAATGAAGCAGCGTGTAATGCTAGCAAGGGCGATTCTTCATAAGCCGGATATTCTCTTCTTAGATGAACCAACTTCTGCACTTGATCCAGCAAATGTTCAAAACATTCATAACATCTTAAGAGATTTAAATAAAGAAGGGACAACAATCTTCTTAACAACACACAATATGGATGAGGCAGAAACACTTTGCGAGCGCATCGCATTCTTATGCGGCGGGGAAATTGTCGCGCTTGATACGCCAGAAAACCTCCGTTTACAATACGCGAAAGATAAAATTGAAGTTGTGTTAAAAGATAAGAAAAAAGAAACAGTGCAAAAAGATGAATTAGGAGCAAAACGTATTTCAGAATGGATGAAAAAAGGTGAATTACTATCGATTCATTCTTATGAGCCGACGCTCGGGGATATTTTCATTGAAGTAACTGGGAGGGGATTATGATGACATTTTCTATGAAGAGGTTTTCGGCGATTTTACGGAAAGAGATGCAAGATTTAAAAACGAATGCACAAGTATTATTAATGGCGATTTTACCACTTGGTTTAGCGTTATTTTATCAACAAATGAGGGGCGAGAAAGAGCTTCTAGCGGGAATTGTAGTTATTATGGTATTGAGTATGGTGACAACAATTACACAAGCGACTCTGATTGCAGAAGAAAAAGAAAAACATACTCTTCGCGTTATGATGCTATCACCAGCTTCTCCTATAGAAGTCATTTTAGGGAAGTCTTTGCCAATTATGGTTTTATCGTTCTTTTTAAGTATAATAAGTTTATTTTTGTTAGATACGTTAAAGGGAAATGTCTTTTTATTAATGATCGTTATTTTATTGGGAGTACTGCTATTTATTATAATAGGGACAATGATTGGTCTTTTAGCTAAAAACCTAGTGCAAGTTTCTGTACTTGGCACACCGATTATGATGATTTTTTTTGCAGGGCCTTTATTGCATCTCTTTGTGAAGAATGAAATCGCAAAAAAAATTCTCTATCATATCCCGACAAATCATATTTTTAATGCAATTACAGGTGTATTAGAGGGAAAAGGCTTTTCTGCATTGAGTGAAAATGTAATAAATATCTCCGTTTGGATTTTGATTACGTTTATTCTGCTTCTCCTCGTCTACAAAAAGAAACAACTAGACTAAAAAACTGAGCCGAAAATGCTCAGTTTTTTCTTTTTTCATCATTTCCTCGGAAATTTTTCGTTTTTTATGCATAATTTTACAAACTTTGTCGAAAAGTAATTAGTTGTAGGTTGTATAGGATGCGTGAATCTTGTTCAAAATGATTGCTGAGGTGATGATAGAATGAGAGAGAGGGAAAACAAGAAGTCTTCTCGAAAAGTAGTACATTTATTTCAAAAGCGTTGGGTATTCCCGACACTATACATTGTGTGTGCAGCAGTCATTTTAACAGTTGCATTATGGTATCAGGCAACGAATACGAAAAAGATGCCTGAGAAAAATGAAGCAACGCAGCAAAGTCAAGGTGAAAATCCAACAATGCCAGTAATCAAATCTTCAGAAGTCGTGAAGATGCCAACTGCAAATGGTATAGAAGTTGTTGTAAAGAAGAAGTTTTACGAAGATAAGGCAGCAGCTGAGGAGCAAGAACAAGCACTTGTTTTTTATAACAACACATACTCTGCGAATACAGGAATCGATATCGCAGCGAAAAATGGTAAAGAATTTGATGTAACGGCAGCATTAAGCGGAACAGTTACAAAAGCGGAAAAAGATCCACTTCTTGGCTATGTTGTAGCAGTTGACAACGGCAATGGTATTACAACGTTTTACCAAAGCTTAGGAAATGTAAAAGTGGAAAAAGGCGCGAAAATTAATCAAGGTGAAGTGTTAGGAAAAGCAGGATTAAGTGAAGTGAATAAAGATGCAGGTTATCATGTTCATTTCGAAGTTCGTAAAGATAATGTTGCTGTAAACCCAGAGCGTTACTTTGACAAATCTGTTGCGGATATTAAAGTTGAAAAACAAGAAAAGAAAAAAGAAGAGAAATCAACAAGCGGCTCAGCTGAAGATAAGCAAAAAGAAGAGAAATCAACAAACGGCTCAGCCGAAGATAAGCAAAAAGAAGAAAAATCAACAAGCGGCTCAGCTGAAGATAAGCAAAAAGAAGAAAAATCAACAAGCGGCTCAGCCGAAGATAAGCAAAAAGAAGAGAAATCAACAAGCGGTTCAGCTGAAGATAAGCAAAAAGAAGAAAAATCAACAAGCGGTTCAGCTGAAGATAAGAAAAAAGAAGAAAAATCAACAAACAGCTCAGTTGATGATAAGAAAAAAGAAGAAAAATCAACAAATAGCTCAACAGAGAACGAAAATACATCTTCTCCTGAGCAAGCAGAGTAATATACAAAACCATCAACTCTTTATGCGAGAGTTGATGGTTTTATTTTTATATAAAAATAAAATGTATCTCTAAAAAACCTTGTAACGGCAAGGAAATTGGACAGAATTCTCGAATATATATTACTAAAAGGAGGGGATTGTGTTGTCGTTATTATTTGTTGTGTCAATTGCACTTATTTTATTATTTGTTTTATTTTCCTTATATTATTTAATTGCAAGTAAGAGAGAAGTCCCCCATCAAAGCCTTTTGGAAGAAGAATTTGATCAAGAGGAATGACGCTTTTTAGAAGGCGTCATTTTTTTGTTGCCTGTGTACAAAAAGGAAAACTTTCATTTTTCACCGATTTCTCAAAAAAAAATGTAATTTTTGTCACTGTAGTCCGCAAAAATGGAGAACTTGTAGCATATAAATACAGTGCGGGCAATACAATGGTATAAACCAAAGCAAAGAGAGTGTTTGAGGTGAGAAATCGTGGATCATTTCATTATAAATCCCAGAAAGTGTAGCGCTTACAAACAGCACTCGAACTTACAGCCTAGTCACATGCAGCGAGTCTCATTTCACCCTTCTCACATCCAATTTAGGGAGGCGAGTGGTGTGCACGATTACATCAAAGAGAGAACAATCAAGATTGGTAAGTATATCGTGGAGACAAGAAAAACAGTTCGTGTTATTGCGAAGGAGTTTGGTGTATCAAAAAGTACTGTGCATAAAGATTTAACAGAACGATTACCAGAAATTAATCCAGAGCTCGCAAATGAAGTGAAGGAAATTCTTGATTACCATAAGTCAATTCGTCACCTTCGAGGCGGCGAAGCAACGAAGCAAAAGTATCAAAAAGAGGATACAGAAAAAATCGTGCGTCAATAATCTGACACTTAGCAAACATTCCTAAGAAAAGAGAACTTTTTTAATATAATTCAATTCTTCAATATTACGTTTCAGAAAAGAATATGATAAAATTAGGAATTAGGTGCAAAAGAATACGGGGTTAACCTGATTTAGATATTGAGGAGGAAAACATAGGGATGTTTGCAAGAGATATCGGAATTGACCTTGGCACGGCCAATGTATTAATTCATGTAAAGGGTAAAGGAATTGTATTAAATGAACCTTCTGTTGTGGCAATTGACCGCAATACAGGAAAAGTATTAGCGGTAGGTGAAGAAGCAAGACGTATGGTAGGGCGTACACCTGGAAACATTGTAGCGATTCGTCCGCTTAAAGATGGTGTAATCGCTGACTTCGAAATTACAGAAGCGATGTTAAAACATTTCATCAACAAACTTGACGTAAAAGGCTTTTTATCAAAACCGCGCATTTTAATTTGCTGTCCAACAAACATTACATCTGTAGAACAAAAAGCAATTCGTGAAGCTGCTGAGAGATCTGGTGGTAAGAAAGTATACTTAGAAGAAGAACCAAAAGTAGCTGCTGTTGGTGCTGGTATGGAAATCTTCCAACCAAGTGGAAACATGGTTGTAGATATTGGCGGAGGTACAACGGATATTGCAGTACTTTCTATGGGCGATATCGTTACCTCCTCTTCCATTAAAATGGCGGGCGATAAGTTTGATATGGAAATCTTAAGCTATATTAAACGTAAGTATAAGCTATTAATTGGGGAACGTACATCAGAAGATATTAAGATTAAAGTAGGTACAGTGTTCCCAGGTGCACGTAGTGAAGAACTTGAAATTCGCGGTCGTGACATGGTAACAGGCTTGCCTCGCACAATTACAGTATGCTCTGAAGAAATCACAGAAGCATTGAAAGAAAACGCAGCTGTTATTGTACAAGCTGCAAAAGGTGTATTAGAACGTACACCACCTGAATTATCTGCTGATATTATTGACCGCGGCGTTATTTTAACAGGCGGCGGTGCATTATTACACGGTATTGACATGCTTCTTGCAGAAGAGTTAAAAGTACCTGTATTAATTGCGGAAAATCCAATGCACTGTGTAGCGGTTGGAACAGGTATCATGCTTGAGAATATCGACAAATTACCACGCCACGCTTTGCGATAAGAACGTAATTTAATCAGTGGAACCAATCGAAAGAATGAAAAACGTTAGGTATACATCCTAACGTTTTTTTAAAATTTATATATTTATTTATCTGTTTTTAAAAATATAGAACTTTTATGAAAAATAAAGAAAGATAAAGAAAAAAAGAGAAAAGTCGACCTAAATTGAAAAAAATGTAGAATTCCGTCGTTTTTAGATTGTAAATAATTATAATATAATGAATTCAAATACGACAAATGAGGTAAATATGCCTTTGGTATATTGACTTCTCCTAACTTGGGCATATGCTTTTTCTATCTCCGTGTGAACTGTAATTATGCTTGTTATACCAAAGCTTGTGAGAAGAAAGAGTGTATGCATTTTTTTGAAATGATACGAAGCAGAAAAGTCTGCTTCGTTTTTTTGTAATGACAAATAATAAACAAAATGGGATAATATATATAACCTAGTACTAAGACTAGTAACTAAAAAAGGGGCGAGATGTGATGTTAAACATAGAGCAAATTAAAGAAATTATCCCGCATCGCTATCCATTTCTACTTGTTGATCAAGTTCTTGAAGTAGAAGAAGGAAAACGTGCGGTCGGTATTAAAAACGTATCTGCAAATGAAGAATACTTTAACGGTCATTTCCCTGACTACGCAGTAATGCCTGGTGTACTCATTGTAGAAGCATTAGCACAAGTTGGCGCAATTGCTGTTTTAAAGAAAGAAGAAAATCGCGGCCGTCTTGCCTTCTTTGCTGGCATTGATAACTGCCGCTTTAAAAGACAAGTACGCCCAGGTGATCAGCTTCGCTTAGAAGTAGAAATGACACGTGTACGCGGTCCGATTGGCAAAGGAAAAGCAGTTGCAACTGTAAATGGTGAAGTAGCATGTGAAGCGGAAATTACATTTGCGCTTGGAGATAAGAAAGAGTAAAACCGTCATAACGATGACGGTTTTTTATTTATCCCGCTATTCGTGGGCAGTAAGATCCCTACCTCAAGATTGAGAGGGAAGCAAAGAAGATAAGTGGGGGGATGAAGAAAACCCCCACTGCCGGAAGTTTCACTTTATTTAAATTTTTTAAATTTAAACTATATTCAAAAATATCGTTGTTAATATAAGTAAAATATTGTATGATTTGGTATGCGATGTTTTCTTAGGAAGAAATTGTTGAGTAGCTTGCGATTTCTTATGCTAGGGAAATGCATATTTCGCTATTGTCACCTTAAGAATAGAAAGAACTTCTAGTATGTGCTGATGAAGGTTTCACTTTATATGAGGAGGATGTCGTATATGTTTTTTCGTAAACGTCTGCAATCGAAGCGGAAACTTATTGCATATGAAAAGCCGCAATCTGTTCTTGCTGAACAATATCGTAATATCCGAACAAATATACAATTTGCTTCTATTGATCAAAAGATTCGTTCTCTTGTCGTTACATCGGCAAATCAAGGAGAAGGAAAAACAACGACGGCTGCCAACCTTGCTATCGCTTTTGCACAGCAAGGAGAAAAAATATTACTTATAGACGCGGACTTACGAAAACCAGTTCTTCATCAACTATTTCGAGTTGATACTGTTTTTGGATTAACGAGTGTATTATCGAAACAACGAACGTTACAGGAGTGCATTGCAACAACAGATATAGAAAATGTACATTTGTTAGCATGCGGACCTATCCCGCCAAATCCAGCAGAATTATTAGGATCAACGATGATGGGTGAATTATTACAAGAAGCAAAGGAATATTATGACCTCATTCTGTTCGATACACCACCTGTTCTTGCCGTTACAGATGCTCAAA
Organism: Bacillus sp. NPDC077411; assembly: GCF_044543425.1. Classification (NCBI taxonomy): domain Bacteria; kingdom Bacillati; phylum Bacillota; class Bacilli; order Caryophanales; family Bacillaceae; genus Bacillus; species Bacillus sp. NPDC077411. The sequence goes on from NZ_JBITWA010000004.1 coordinate 130,387, forward strand.
TTATTGCAAATCAATGTGAAGGTACAATACTTGTACTACGCAGCGAAAAAACTGAAAAAGAGCAAGCGCTAAGAGCAAAAAATGTATTACACCATGCAAACACAACATTGCTCGGCGTTGTGCTTAATGCGAAACCTCAATCCGAACATACATATGGATATTAGTAATTAAAAGGCTCTGTTAAAGGATATTATTGATTTTTGAAGCCTTTCTGTGGTTTTGATATAAAATTGAAAACAAGGGAAACTAATCGATTTTAGTACAAGGGGGAGCAAATATGGCTATAAAATTAAAATCTGAGCGTCTATGTATAGAACCCTTTACCAAGAATGATGCATGTAGGATCAAAGAATTGGCTAATGACAAGGAATTAGCAGATATTCTTGGGCTTCCGTACCCATATGAATTGAAGTTCGCACAAGATTGGATTGATATTCAACCAGAACTTATAAGGCAAGGAGTCGAATACCCTTTAGGAATCATTTCTAAAGAATCAGGAGAAATTGTAGGTACGATTACTCTAAGAATTGATAAGGTTAACAATAGAGGGGAACTTGGCTATTGGATTGGTCAGGACTATTGGGGAAAAGGTTTTGCAACCGAAGCTGTAACCAGAATGATTAATTTTGGTTTTATCGAACTGGGTTTAAACAGAATTTGGGCATCTGCTATCTCCAGAAATAAATCATCAATAAGGGTGTTAGAGAAGTCTGGCTTACGCAAAGAAGGAACTTTGAGGCAGAATAGACTTTTATTAGATACATATGAAGATGTTGATGTTTATGGACTTTTAAAGACAGAATACAACGTTATAACTCGCAAATAAAATTGACAATGTGATGACAAAGGAAAGCCATTCAGAACTGGACTTCCCTTTGTATCTCTTAAAAATCAACATTGTAATTTAACAGAGCCAATCAAAAAGTAAGAAACCTAGGTGAAATCCATTGACTCCTAGGTTTTTTGTATATATAAATATTATAGATATATAAAATATACGATATTTTATTAGACGTTTATTGACAAATTCACGAGAGGATATTGTCAGATTTAATCGGATTTTGTAATATTAAATTAGGTTTGTTTAAAATTGCAAAATGGATACAAGTACCATGAGTAGACAATGACGTAAAGGTTTTTATAAAAATCTTATGTTTTTATAAAAATCTTATGTTTTTTTTATGTTATACTCTTTGTTATGTAAATTTATGAGAGCTGGAGGAGCTTATGGAAGAAACGGTTAGTTTAAAAGAGTTATTTCAAGTTTTACGAAAGCGCTTCGCGATGATCCTTTCTATTACATTTGGAGCAGCAATCATTAGTGCGATTGTGAGCTTTTTCTTTATGACACCAATCTATCAATCTTCAACGCAAATTCTTGTTAACCAAAAGAAACAAGAAGGAGCAGCGATTCAATTTAATGAAGTTCAGACGAATGTTCAATTGACCAATACATATAAGGTTATTATTAAAAGCCCTGTTATTTTAGATCAAGTGAAAGAGAAGCTAGGTTTACATATAACAACGCAAGAATTAAATGAAAAGATTGAAGTTGCTAATGAGAAAGATTCGCAAGTAGTAACGGTAACAACACAAGATAAAGATCCAAAAGTAGCACGTGATATCGCAAACGCAACAGCGGAAATATTTAAAGTTGAAGTTGCTAAAATTATGAGGGTAGATAACGTAACTGTTTTATCAAAAGCAGAAGTGGCAGAAAATCAATCTCCAATCAAGCCGCGTCCGATGATAAATGTTGCAATTGCGCTTGTCGTAGGATTAATGGCATCTGTTGGACTAGCATTCTTACTAGAATATTTAGACAACACTGTAAAGAAAGAAGAAGACGTAGAGAAATTACTAGGATTACCAGTCCTCGGTATCGTTGCACGTATGGATGAGGAAGAAGTAGGGAAGAAATCACGTGCAGCGTCAGCGAAGAAAGTGAGGGGACAAACAATTGGTTCTTAAAAATTTATTTCAGAAAAAGAAACATCATCGTCAACGTCGTCAATTAATTGCATACCATCAGCCAAAATCACCAATCTCTGAGCAATATCGCAACATTCGTACAAATATTGAATTTGCCTCAGTAGATATGAAAATTCATTCTTTAATGGTGACGTCTGCGAATCCAAGTGAAGGGAAAACGACGACAACATCAAATATTGCCGTTGTATTTGCCCAGCAAGGAAAGCGCGTATTACTTGTCGACGCAGACTTACGAAAACCAGCAACGCACCAAATGTTTCAAATTGAAAACATTTTTGGTTTAACAAATGTATTAACAGCTGGTGAACAATTAGAAAAATGCATTCAAAAAACAGCAGTAGATAAATTAGATTTTCTTCCATCTGGTCCGATTCCGCCAAATCCTGCAGAACTACTTGGATCAAATGCGATGAAAGAACTGCTTAGTCAAACTTTCAGCTTATATGATCTAGTAATCTTCGACTTGCCGCCAATCTTACCGGTAACGGACGCACAAATTATGGCGAGCCAATGTGATGCATCTGTACTTGTTGTACGTAGTGAACAAACAGAAAAAGAAGCAGCATTAAAAGCAAAAACATTATTAGAATCTGCAAAAGGTAAATTGCTAGGTGTTGTTCTGAACGATCGTGAACGTGAACAGAGCTTATATTATTACTACGGTGCAAACTAAAGAGACGTGCGCGCGGCGCACTTCTCTTTCATCTTGAAAAATATAAGAAGAAAGGGTGAGGACAATGATCGATTTACATTGTCATATTTTGCCTAGTATCGATGACGGGGCCGGGACGTTAACGGATAGTCTAGCGATGGCACAAAAAGCAGCGGCAGAAGGCATTCATACGATTGTTGCAACTCCGCATCATCAAAACGGCAAATATATTAATGAGCGCGCAGAGATTTTTAATCAAGTAAAACAATTAAATGAAGCGCTCCAAGAACATGATATTCCTCTAACTGTGTTACCAGGTCAAGAAGTTCGTTTATACGGGGATTTATTAGCAGATTATGAAGCTGGTAAAATTCTCACATTAAATGAAACCAATAAATATATATTAATTGAATTTCCATCCAATCACGTACCACGTTATGCTGAACAAATGTTATACGAATTACGAGTAAAGGGTATGATTCCGATTATTGTTCACCCCGAACGTAATGCCGAGTTAATCGAGCAGCCAGATAAGTTATATAACCTCGTAAATAAGGGAGCGTTAACACAAGTAACAGCAGGGAGTTTACTTGGAAACTTCGGTAAAAAAATTAAAAAATTCTCACTGCAACTCGTTGAACATAACTTAACACATATGATAGCATCGGATGCGCATAACACAACGACAAGAGCATTTCATTTACAAGCCGGATATGATGTAATTGAAAATGAATTTGGCACAAATACGCTTATTGATTTCAAAGAAAATCCTTATTTGTTAATAAGTGGTAAAAGTATCTATAAGGAAGATCCACAACAAATTCGTCGTAAAAAATTATTTGGTATTTTTTAAAGTAAACAATGGTGATGTCTCCTAACCATTATCAACGGAGGCACTCGGTTGTGCTGTGGGTAGAAATTTTATTTCAACCTACCTTAGACGCTTGTCGTCGGGAGCATGGCGTGAGGATGGGTTAGATGCCCAATATGATTTATAAAAACTCTAGCTATGGAGTTGTGTATAAGGACACTGTAGCTAGGGTTTTTATCGTTTTAATATTATTATAAATGGATATGAAAAAGAGTGTGGTTAGGGGGACTTATTTTGAAACAAGTAAAAAAAGCAATTATTCCAGCAGCCGGAATGGGTACAAGATTCTTACCAGCAACGAAGGCAATGCCGAAAGAAATGTTACCAATTGTCGATAAACCGACAATTCAATATATCGTTGAAGAAGCAATTGAATCTGGCATTGAAGACATCATTATCGTAACAGGAAAAGGAAAACGTGCAATTGAAGATCATTTCGATCATTCCTTTGAACTGGAAGAAAACTTATTAGCAAAAGGTAAATATGAAATTTTAGGAAAAGTACAGGAATCTTCAAAGATTAATATTCATTACATACGTCAAAAAGAACCGAAAGGATTAGGACACGCAGTATGGTGTGCCCGTAAATTTATCGGAAACGAACCATTTGCAGTATTACTTGGCGACGACATTGTGCAAGCGGAAACACCATGCTTACGTCAGTTAATAAATGAGTATGACGCAACAAGCGCTTCTGTCATTGGTGTTCAAACAGTACCAGAAAACGAAACACATCGCTACGGTATTATCGATCCAATTATGCCAAAGGGTCGCCGCTACCAAGTACGTCAATTTGTAGAAAAGCCAGCACAAGGAACAGCGCCATCTAACTTAGCAATTATGGGCCGTTATATTTTAACACCAGAAATCTTTATGTTCTTAGAAGATCAGCAAACAGGTGCGGGCGGAGAAATTCAATTAACAGATGCCATTGAACGTTTAAATGAAATTCAAAGAGTGTTTGCTTACGACTTTGAAGGAACACGCTATGATGTTGGAGAGAAATTTGGTTTTATTAAAACGACAATTGAAATGGCACTTCAGCATGATGAACTAAAAGAAGAATTGATGAAGTATATAAATGAATTGGTGCAGAAAGAGAATGTGCATGTATAAGGGAGGTAGATAAACTTGGAAAATCAAGGTGCGCTAAGTGAGTCTGTACAACAAAGTGCTACTGGAGTAAACAAACCTAGTATTGTGTATTTATTCTTAAAAAGAATAATAGATATTGTCGGTGGAGTTATAGGTTTGCTTATTTTTTCCCCTGTATTTATTCTTATTCCAATCTTATACATGCGAGGAGATAATAAAGGACCAGTATTCTTTAAACAAGTTCGCATAGGAAAAAACGGGAAGGTATTCCATATTTATAAATTTCGTTCGATGGTTGTAAATGCTGAACAAAAATTAAAACAGAATGAAGTATTATATAAAAAATATATAGACAACAATTATAAGCTTGAGCCAGAAGAAGATCCACGTATTACCAATCTCGGTCGCTTCTTAAGAAAAACAAGTCTCGATGAATTACCACAATTCATTAATGTGCTTAAGGGGGAAATGAGTTTAGTTGGCCCAAGACCAGTAGTGCAAGAAGAACTTAAAGAATACGGATCTAAGACATCAGATTTCTTATCTGTAAGTCCTGGGTTAACGGGTTATTGGCAAGTAAGTGGTAGGAGTAATGTAGGATATCCAGAACGGGTAGACTTAGAATTACATTATGTATATAATGCTTCTCTATTTTTTGATATAAAGATTCTATTTTTAACAGTAGTAAATGTGGTATTAAGAAAAGGGGCTTATTAAGTAGTTTTATTGGTTTAACACAGAAAGGATGTCAGATATGAACGAAAAAGTTTGTGTAGTAGGATTGGGTTACATTGGATTACCAACAGCTAGTTTATTAGCGACCAAAGGGTTTCAAGTATATGGAATAGATGTTAATACAGATGCTGTAGAAATGATTAATAGCGGAAAAGTACATATTTATGAACCAGATTTGGACATTATGGTAAAAGCCGCTGTACAAAGTGGGAATCTAAAGGCTGGAATAGAACCAGAAGTAGCTGATGTATTTATACTAGCTGTTCCGACACCTTTTAAAGATAATCATAAACCAGATTTAACATATGTCGAGCAAGCGACAAAAACAATAGCACCATATGTAAAACAAGGGGACCTAGTAATTTTAGAGTCTACAAGTCCAGTGGGAACGACAGAAAAAGTTACAAAATGGATTTTAGAAGAACGTGAAGACTTAACTATAACTGAAGAATTAAATTCAAATAAAGGTGTTTTCTACGTATCACACTGTCCTGAAAGAGTACTTCCAGGACATATTTTAAGGGAGTTAGTAGAAAACGATCGTATTATCGGTGGTATTAATTCTGAGTCTACAAAGAAAACGGTAAATTTTTATAAGAAATTTGTAAAAGGTAAAATACTTGAAACAAATGCTAGAACAGCGGAAATGGCAAAACTAACGGAAAACTCATTCAGAGATGTAAATATCGCATTTGCTAATGAGTTATCTATGATTTGTGATGAGCTAAATATTAATGTTTGGGAACTAATTAATTTAGCAAATCGACATCCACGTGTAAATATTCTACAACCAGGACCAGGAGTAGGGGGGCATTGTATCGCAGTTGATCCTTGGTTTATTGTAGATGCGGCACCAGAGCAAGCAAAACTTATTCATACAGCGAGAATAGTGAATGATTATAAACCAGGTTACGTAGTAGATAAAATACGTGAAAAAGCAGATAAATTTAAAAATCCTGTTATTGCTTGTTTAGGTTTAGCATTTAAGGCTAATATTGATGATTTGCGTGAGAGTCCGGCAGTTGAAATAGTAGAGTATTTAGCTAAGCAACAATTGGGGGAAATTATAGTTTCTGAACCGAACATCCAAAAATTACCTGATAAACTAAGCGAGTTAGGCATTGAACTAGATTCTATAGCATCTACTATATCTAAAGCGGATATTATTGTATTACTGGTAGACCATGACTCATTTAAGGATATTGATCGTTTAACATTAAATGAAAAAGTTGTTATTGATACAAGAGGAATTTGGAGATGAATCAAAAGAAATATTTTTTGATAGGGCCTTATCCCCCTCCTTTAGGGGGAGTAAGTGTCTATATTTACCGTTCTAAAAAAAGGTTAGAATCAATGGGGATTCAGGTTGAAGTAATAGATTTTTCGAGATTGTCTCTTTATGAGAAATTAAAATTTTTATTTATTACAAGCTTTTTATCGCCTTCTCATCATACATTTCATTTAGACGGTTTTAAATTCCCTTTAATGCTAATGTTGATATTTAGGCCTTTTAAAGCTCAAATTATTTTACATCATCATTCAATAAGAAGATTAGATAATCTTGGGAAGATTCAAAGATGGATTGCTAGCCTATTCGTAAAAAAAATAGATGAATGTATTATGGTAGGGGAGCATTTGAAGGATGGCTATGTGAAAAACAATTTGCCATTACCAAAGAAGATAACTATACAATCTCCTTTCGTACCTCCTCCAATGGAAGATGAAGAAAGAATTATGAATACTTATTCATATGAAACGAAAGAGTTTATAACAAAAGCAAGGCCTCTTATGGTGGGGAATGCTTCTATAATTACATTTCATGATGGATTTGACTTATATGGTTTAGATATAAGTATTAAGATGGTTGCTAAGTTGAAAGAAAAATATGAAGATATTGGATTGGTTTTTGCAATTGCAAAAATCGGTGATGAGAATTACTTTAATGAAATGAAAGAAACAATAAAGTTAAGTGGGCTTGAAAATAATATTCACTTTATTACTGGACAAAAAGAATTATGGCCACTTTTTAAACATGCAGACTTAATGATACGTCCAACATATAGTGATGGATATGGGATTAGCATAGAAGAGGCTATATACTTAGGCTGTCCAGCAGTTGCAAGTGATGTATGTAAGAGACCAAAAGGGACTGTATTGTTTAAAAATAGAGATTTAGATGATTTTGCAGCTAAAGTAGATGATTGTATAAGTAAGATGAATGAGGCATTGAAGGAGAAAGTATAAAATGAATGATCGTTTAATAGCCCTTGGCAATAAAGTCCGTAATAGTTTGGTTCAACTAGGAAAGAAGGGTTTTTTTAGTTTATTACTTACTAAATTCTTGGTTCAGTTTTTAGGATTTGGAAGTATTATATTAGTTGCTAAATTTATCACCCCCGAAAGTATGGCACAAATCAGAAGTTTACAAACGTATTTAACACTAGCGGTCATACTTGGAACTTTTGGTCTAGATACAGCTATATTAAAATTTGGTGCAGAAAAGCGAGACGATAGCCAGAAAGATAAAATTCTTGCTTATTCCGTGCGAAATAGCTTGTTGTTTTCTACGCTATCTATTTTGCTATTTAATGTATTCTTAATTTTTATTTCTAAACAATATTCGATTCATTGGAGCATATATACTTTATGCGTACCTATATTAGCTTTAACAAATATATTAATGAATTATTTACTAGCTTTAAAAAGGGTTAATAAGATGGCAAGTATGCAAGCGATTATAAAAGTACAGAGTGCATTACTCATAATCGTTGGTACTTGGTTATTTGGTGTAAAAGGTTTTATTATTGCCACTGTTTTAGGGTTAGCTATTGGGTTATATCCTCTATTTAAAGAAGTAAAACCTGCTAAGAGACTAAATGACATGAGCATAGATATACCTAAGCAATTTTGGGGAATTGCTTTTTTTAGTTTTATGGCTAATTTTGTAAACAACATAGGGAACTATGCGGATATTATTATTATGGATAACTTTGTAACTGATCGTGTTGAAATGGGATACTATTCAATTGCTACGATATTCCTGTTAGGTGCTACTCAAATTACAGCCACGCTGCAAAGTATATACACACCTTACTTAACAGAAAAAAGTAATAACTATAAAGATTTAAAGAAAATGGCCTTTAATATTCAGAAAAAGGCAATATTTTTAAGTATATTTGCAGGATTAGCGGTATATATAGTTTCCCTAGTATTTGTTCCTCTCTTTTATGGGGATACATATAAAAGCACAATCACATACACTGGTATATTAATGATTAAATATGTATTGTATTCATCGTATGCCATTATGGGTGTCACGCTACTGGCATTAGGTAGAATGAAAGAAAATTTTTATGTAACTGCTGTTTCGGCACCTATTGCTTTAATAGTTAATTATGTGATTTCGCAAAATTTTGGTGTTATAGGAATTGCATGGGCGCAAATATTTAACGGTTTTATAATGTTATGTTTACAATATGCAATCGTATTTCGTGTGTTTAATAAATTAAAAAAACAATAATGGCACAAAAATCTTTCTTTGAATTGTTACAGAAATATATTATCCAAATAGGAGAAGAGTCTTTTTATGTCTTATTATGTGAAAAAAGTTAAGGAATTAACTCCTAAAGAAATAGTAGGTAAAATTACCAGAAAAATAAAGCAAAAAGTATTAAAAAGAACGGAGGCTTTAAAAGATAGTGGAGCTTCTACATACTCGCAAACATTAAATACATACGAGATAGAGCGTATATTATCAGATTCTATAGTACATGATTTTTCCAAAATGGAAATTTTACAAACTAAAGAGTTATCAACATTGTATTTGAACCATTCTTTTGATTTATTAGGATCTGGTTGGATAAATATAAAATATAATATGATTTGTAATGGCATAGAAGAATTCAAATATAAAGCACCTATAGTAGATATCAGTGAGGATATTTCATGTCTTATTAATAAGAAAAATAAGCTATATAGTAAAAAGATAAGAAATATGATAACTAGCAACTATAGTCCAATTGACTGGCGTTTAGACTTCAAATCGGGTTACTGCTGGGATTCAAAGTTACACTATTCTCAAATTCGTTACGGTCAGGACTTAGGTGCAGACATTAAAGTTCCGTGGGAATTATCACGTATGCAACATTTAGTTCAATATGTATGGGCATATATGTTAGCTAATCAAGGAAAAGAAGATTTCAAAGAGCCAGAAATATATGTGGCTGAGTTTCAAGATGAAGTGTTAGATTTTATATCCATGAATCCACCCAAGTTTGGAGTGAACTGGGTTTGTGCAATGGATGTTGCAATTAGAGCCGCTAATTGGTTGTTAGTATATGATTTATTCAGAGCGCAAGGGGTAACGTTTACCGAAGAGTTCGAAAAAGTATTTAGTCTTTCTATATATGATCATGGGAAATTTATTTATAATCACTTAGAACGTAATGGTGAAGTGCGTAATAACCACTACTATTCTAATATTGTAGGTCTATTTTTTATTGCCGCATATCTTCCTATTACAGAGGAAACGAAGGAGTGGTTATGTTTTGCATTCCAAGAAAGTATTCAAGAAATGCATGCACAATTCTATGATGAAGGTGCAAATTTTGAACATTCCACTGCATATCATCGACTATCAGGAGAATTAGCACTATATGTTACCGCCTTAGGATATGCATTACCAGAACATAAAAAGAATATACTAAAGAATTATAATGTAGAGCAGCATAATATAATTTGTAAGAAAAAGGGTTTTAATCTTAATGCAAGTTGTTTTTGGAAAATAACAGATAGAAAAATTTTCCCTGATTGGTATATAGATAGATTAGAAAAAATCGCAGAATTTACTGTGGCTATAACGAAACCAAATAAGGAAATTATACAATTTGGTGATAATGATAGTGGGAGATTCTTTAAAATACAACCGATATATCAGTTATTGTCTGTAAAAAAAGCAAAAGAAGTATATTTAAATTTACAAAATTATAGTGTGCGTGACGATGGGGATTATTGGGATGAAAATTTCTTGGATCACCGTTATTTAGTAGCTGGAATTAATGCTTTTTTTGAGAGAGACGATTTTGATCAGTATGTAGAGGTTCCTTCTATAGAGAATAAGATTATTAAAGGTCTAATAAAAGGGAATTTTAATAAAAAGGATAAAAGTAATCAACAAGTAATGATTAATAATGCATTGATAAAGTCATTAAATAAAGAAGATGAGGAAAGAATACAGTCATTAAGAAAGCAATCACAATTTGTTGAATATGTATATCCATCAAATTCAAATTTAGTAGAAGATTTAAAAGTAGTTTCTTACCCTAATTTTGGAGTATACATTTACTCTTCAAAAAATCTGTATTTAGCTATTAAATGTGGACCTCTTGGAAGTAACGGGAAGGGTAGTCATGATCATAATGATCAACTTAGTCTTGAATTAGTAATTGATGGGAAAGAAATTATAAAAGATCCTGGAACATATCTATATACAGCAATTCCAGAGAAACGAAATGTATTTAGATCTACGAATGCTCACTTTACTATTCAAATTAATAACAAAGAGCAAAATGAATATTATCAAGGATTACCTGGGTTGTTTATGTTAAAAGAGGGCACAAAAAGTGAGTGCTTGGAGTTAAGTTCAATAAGATTTATGGGATGCCACAATGGTTTTGGTACGAAAGTATATAGGGTAATAGATATTATGAGTGATAGAATAGTTATCTCTGATTATGGATCTAACCAAAGAATTGCTCATTTTAATTATTATTCAAATGGTTATGGAAGAATAATGAGTTTAATTTAATATATGTTTTGAGATGAAATGATGTGGATAGAAAAGTAGAGCATTTATATAATTAACGGACTGTTGAATAGAAAGGTCATCTTTTTATAAATGAAGTATTATTCATCGCACCCATAGGTCAATATTTTATTGAAAATAACGTCCTAATTATAGGGGGATTTTTTTAATACAGTATCAATTTAAATATTTTAATTGTAGTTAGGATGATTAATTTGCAAAATCATAACGCTATTACGAACAGCTTGGTCATCAAAATATTTATACTCATAGCAGCTTTTTTAGCTTTTTTAACACTAGAGCCTTTTTTTGTATGGGGAAATAAATTAAAAGAAGTAGTAGGTGTTGTTTATATTTCCTGTTTTTTTCTAATTTCCATTAAATATAATATTATTTCTAAAAAAAATATAAAATTGGCATTTGGTGTATTTTTTTTAGTATTACTATATAGCTTTAGATATGAAGAAGTATACAAAATTTTATATAGTCTTTTATTTTTATGCGCTGTACTAGTTCCTTTTGTACTATTAACCAATGAAATGAAGTTAAAGATATATGATAATTTCATTAAAATAATAGCTATTTCGTATATTCCTGCAATAATTGTTGCTCTGTTATTGCTGATAGGTATTGATTTGAATTGGGATAATTTAGTTGCTTATTCTACGAGTAAATCATATTATCGTCAGTATTTATGGAGTGCGAATTACGCAGTGTATCATAACATTTCTGAGCAGTATTTCTTTTCGTATGGAGGAAGTATTGATAGAATGTGTGCCATGTTCAATGAACCTGGTGTAGTAGGAACCGTGAGTGCTTTAATTTTAATTTCAAAAAGATTTAAATTAAATAGATTGTACGAAAAGATAATTCTTATAGCGGGAATTTTATCTCTATCTATGGCATTTTATATGTTAATTGGCTTATATCTTCTACTAAGAAGTAAAAAATATTTCTTTTTATTTATTATTTCATATATTCTTATTTTCTCTCTTACTCCTAAAGATTCGTATCTGTATAATAGAATTCTCTATCGATTTGAAATTACCGATAATGGTTTAGCTGGGAATAATCGAACTAATGACGGGTTTACTTATGTATATAATGATTTTAAAAATAGTAGTATAAGAGAACAGCTTTTTGGGATGGGCGAGAAAAAGTATTTTGATAAAGCTTTGAATTATAAATCAGATGCTTTGTCGTGGAAAACTTTCACAATTATTAATGGATATTTCCTATTGATACTACACTCGTTATTCTTTCTTTATATATGCCTTAAAGAAAAAAATAAAACAGCAATGGTTTTTGCATTATTTTATTTCATGTCCATATACCAAAGGCCTTTTGATTTTTCATTAGGATATTGGTTAATATTCTTTGGTGGGATTCTACTTAGTTTAAATATTCAAACGAACGAGGATAAAGTTAATAATATAGAGTTACCAAGGAGAAATTTAAATGAAAAAGAAAGCATTGTTTGCAACTAGTAACTATTGGAACTCTCCATTTCAAGTAGGGACACATCACATTGCTAAAGAATTAGTGAAAAAGGGCTGGGAGATTGCGTATGTTTCGGCCCCTATTTCACCGGTTCATAGAGTATTTTCACCTACTAAGGAGTTTTATGATCGATATGAAGTGTATAAAAAGGGTGGAGAGATGTATGAAGATGGACAAGTTTGGTCGTATGTGCCGGGAGCATTATTATCACCTAATAATAAACCAATCTTAAGAAGTGAGTTTATATATAATAACTGGAATAAGCTTACTTACCCCAATATTAATAAATTAATAGGGTCCAAAGGGTTTAGAAAAGTGGATTTACTTTATTTCGATAATGGTCTTCAAAATTACCTGTTAGACTTTATTGATTGTAAAAAATCGGTTTTTAGAATGGCAGATAAAAACTCTGGTTTTTCTAATCATACGAACGCATTAGGGAATGCGGAAGCTAAGTTATCTCAAAGTGTAGATCGTGTTTTATATACGGCCCATACATTAGAAGAGCATGTAAATAGCTTAGGGCCTAAAGATACATTATATTTTCCAAATGGTGTTAATCTAGATCATTTCTTGCAAAAGCAGGAACAACCGATTGAATATAAATCAATTGATAAACCAATTGTTGTCTATGTAGGTGCTATAGAAGAATGGTTTGATTTTCATTTATTTAATGAAATGGCGAAAATGATGCCAGATATTGCATTTGTAGTTATTGGACCTGATCAATTAGCGAAAGAACATATTGATGATCGTGAAAATGTTCATATTTTAGGTAGAAGAAGCTATGATCAACTGCCAGCTTATCTTCAACATGCTAATGTAGGGATTATACCGTTTAATGTTAAAGATTATGCACACTTATTGGACTATGTGAATCCTTTAAAGCTGTATGAATATATGGTTTGTGGAATTCCAGTTGTTAGTACAAAGTGGAAAGAGCTGGAGTATATAAATAGTCCAGCTAAATTAGCTGAAAACCTAGAGGGGTTTGTGGAAGCAATCAGAGAAACGGTACAAGATACTGATAAAGATAAATATATTAGTTTTGCTAAAAAACATAGCTGGACTAGTAGGGTGGATAATCTGCTAAAAGAAGTCTTAGAATAGGTGATTAATTGTGAAAAAAAAGGTGTTATTAATAACAGTTAGGGCAGATTATGGCGGGGGACCTGAACATGTATATCGCTTAATGAAAAATATGGATAATGATATAGAATTCTATGTCGCTTGTCCACAAGAAGAACCATATTGGGATAAATATAAACAATTATTAGGTGAGGAGAAGTTAATAAAAATTCCTCATAGAAAGTTCGTTTTAAAATCCCATTTAGAAATATTGAAATTTATAAAGGACAATAATATCGATATTATTCATTCGCACGGTAAAGGCGCTGGCATTTACAGTCGCTTATTAAAGGTTCTTTCTCCTAAGAGAGTAAAAATAGTGCATACTTTTCATGGTATACACTTGGATTATAAAAATGTAATCAATAAAGTTTATATATTAATTGAACGAATTCTATCTCGCTTTACGAATGAGTTTATTTGTGTATCAGACGGGGAACAAGATAAGGTTAATACGGTAAAGTTGGTACAAAGTAATAAACTGAATGTTATTGTGAACGGTGTAGAAATTCCCGAAGATAGAGTGATTAATGAAAATAAAACTTTAAAGGTTGTATCTGTTACAAGATTTGATAATCAGAAAAATTCTAAGCATTCTATAGAAATAATGGAAGAGTTAATTAAAAAACCTGATTTTGAGAATGCAACGCTAACTTTTATAGGACAAGGTTCTCAAATGAAGGAACTGCAAGAGTATGTAAATAAAAAAAATATAAATAATAACATTTTATTTTTCGGTCCAACTCAGTATGTAATAAAAGAAATGAAAAATTATAATATTTATTTGTCATCTGCTAAATGGGAAGGGATGCCATTAGCTGTGTTGGAAGCTATGTCATTAGGATTGCCAGCTGTCTTATCTAATGTAGTTGGTAATAGAGATATTGTGGATCACGGTAAAGAAGGATATTTATATGATTTAGAAGATGTAAATGGAGCGGTTGATGGAATGATTGAGCTGCACGAGAAAGAAAAGTGGATAAACATGTCAAATGGATCTAGGGAAAAGATTGTTAATAAATATAGCGTGCAACAAATGGTAAAGTGTACAAAACAAATATATTTTAAGATTAGTGGTGTATCTAAATGAAAATAGCAATAGTACATGATTGGTTTGTGACATATGCAGGAGCTGAAAAAGTTGTAGAGCAAATGTTAGAAGTTTTTCCAGAAGCGGATTTATTTAGTGTTGTAGATCACTTAGGAGATAATAGAGAATTTATAAAGAATAAAGAAGTGAAAACTACTTTTATTCAAAAGTTACCTTTCTCGAAGAAGAAATATAGAAACTATCTACCTTTAATGCCTTTGGCAATTGAACAGTTAGACTTATCTAAATATGATGTTATTCTTTCTAGTTCCCATGCTGTAGCAAAAGGGGTTTTAACCGGACCAGATCAGTTACATATCTCTTATGTTCATTCACCTATTCGTTATGCATGGGATTTACAACATCAATATTTAAAAGAAGCAAATTTAGAAAAAGGAATTAAGGGATTCATTACAAAGACTATCCTTCATAAAATAAGAAATTGGGATTACCGTACTGCCAATGGTGTTGATCATTTTGTAGGTAACTCTAAATTTATTGGACGCAGAATATGGAAAGTATACCGAAGAGAGTCAACAGTTATTTATCCGCCTGTTGATATTACTGCATTTACACTACATGAACAAAAGGAAGATTTTTATGTAACTGCATCCCGTATGGTTCCTTATAAAAAAATTGATTTAATTGTAGAAGCTTTTGCATCTATGCCAGATAAAAAGTTAGTTGTAATTGGTGATGGACCTGATTTTGAAAAGGTAAAGTCTAAGGCAAAAGGAAATGTTGAACTTTTAGGGTATCAATCTTTTGAGGTATTAAAAGATTATATGCAACGTGCAAAAGGTTTTGTATTTGCTGCGGAAGAAGATTTTGGTATTACACCGGTAGAGGCTCAAGCATGCGGAACACCTGTTATTGCTTATGGTAAGGGTGGAGCAATGGAAACTGTATTAGATTTAAGTCATGAAAAACCAACGGGATTGTTCTTTAAAGAACAAACTGTAGAAAGTATTGTAAAAGCAGTAGATGAATTTGAACGAAACTATGATCAGTTTAGTTCTTCTAATTGTAGAGAAAACTCTATTAGATTTTCTCCAGAGAGATTTAAAGAAGAGCTAAAAAATATGGTAGAAGAACGATATAAGGAAAGATTTTCTAAGTGAAGGAAGCATATCCTTCACTCTTTTAATTTTTATGAAAAGAGGTAGAAGTATTATATGAAATTAATATTATTATCAGGTGGATCAGGGAAACGTTTATGGCCGTTATCTAATGATTCACGTTCAAAACAATTTTTAAAAGTTCTTAAGGCAGATAATAATGAGCTACAATCTATGGTTCAGAGGGTTTGGGGGCAATTAACAGCACTTAGATTGGAGAAAAATACTGTTATTGCAACAAGTAAATCTCAAGTAGATATGATTAATAGTCAATTAGGACAAAATGTACCGATTATTATTGAACCAGAACGTCGAGATACGTTTCCTGCTATTGCTTTAGCAGCTTCTTACTTATACTCAAAACAGAATGTGGACACAAATGAAATTATCGGGGTGTTGCCTGTAGACCCATATGTAGAGGATAATTTCTTCGAGAGACTATTGGATTTAGAGAAAGCATTACAATCTTCAGAAGCTGATTTGGCTTTAATGGGAGTTACTCCTACATATCCTTCTGAAAAATATGGTTATATCGTTCCTAATGTAAAGGAAAGTCATTCGAATTATATTCAAGTGAGTCATTTTAAAGAAAAACCAAAACAAGAAGAGGCGATTAAACTTATTGAATTGGAAGCACTTTGGAATTGTGGTGTTTTTGCATTTAAATTAGACAAAATTATTTCGTTATTAGATCAAAAAGGATTTCCAGTTCAATATGATCAATTATTAAAACAATATAGTGATTTGCCTAAAATAAGCTTTGATTATGAAGTAGTTGAGAAAACAAAAGATATTATTGCTCTTCCTTATAATGGATCTTGGAAAGATCTTGGGACCTGGAATACACTTACTGAAGAAATGGGAACAAGTATGATTGGAAAAGGAAATATGAGTGAAGAATGTGAGAACAATCATATTATTAATGAATTAGATATTCCTGTCTCTGTATTAGGGCTTTCCAATATTATTATAGCAGCAAGTCCAGATGGTATTTTAGTTTCTGATAAGGAAGCAAGTCCACGAGTGAAAGAGTTAGTGGGAGATTGGGATCAACGTCCAATGTATGAAGAACGCCGTTGGGGCTGGTACCGTGTATTGGATTATACAAAATATGAAAATGGAAATGAAGTGTTAACAAAACGCATTGGCATTACAGCTGGAAAAAATTTAAGCTATCAATATCATAATAATCGTAGTGAAGTATGGACAGTTGTAAAAGGTGAAGGTGTGTTTGTGTTAAATGATAAATTTAAAGTTGTTCGCCCAGGTGATGTATTAGAAATTAAACCTGGTGAAAAGCATGCCATTAAAGCAGTAACAGATTTAGAATTTATTGAAGTACAATCAGGCAGTGAACTGATTGAAGAAGATATTGTTCGAGTTTATATGCAATGGGAAGAGATTGAAAAATTTTGTTATACAATAAAGTAAGTACAGAGGGATATGAAAAACAGTGCTATTCTTATAGCACTGTTTTTCAGGCTGTGGAGAAAGCCTTCTCCACGCCCTTTTTTGTATTCTTTTTTATTGCTTAGTTCATAAAATATTGTGAAACAACTTGCTTCAATTGTTCCTTATCCATTATTAATTGATCGTTATTATTCTTTAAAATGTCATCATACATGGACTTCCACTGTCCGCTAATTTGATGATATTTTAATTGTTTTGTAGGATCAAAGTCTTTTGCAGCCATTCCCAAACTTAGCATATCTGCTGTCGTCATATTGGATGCGATTAAGAAGTTTGGAATCTGTTTAACAAATGCTGGCAGTTTCGTTACGTTTGAAGGCTGCAGTGTTTTCTTTGCGATTCCTACTAATGCTTCTTCCTGTAATCTTTGACGATCATACTCCCCGTTTTTAAGAGAATAGCGCTCATGTACAATTTCTGTTACCATTTTGCCATCCACTGAATGTGTGCCGGCATTTATCACTTTATTTTTATTTTCTGGGTACCAAGGATGTGTAAGTTTTACATCAAACGGTACATTCATTTCAATGCCACCAATTGCATCTACCATTCCTTGCAATCCTTGATAGTTTGTTTCTACGTAGTAGTTAATATTTACACCAGTTAATTCAGTAATAGCTTGTATTGCAGCTTCTATACCCTTTTGTTGCCCATCTGTCGCTTGCTTGATGTATTGTACGCTTGTCAATTTTGTATAACCGTAGCCATCAAGATGTACGCGTGTATCACGAGGAATACTCATCGCGTGATATTCTTTTTTATTTAAATCTACATGAACAATCATCATGGAATCAGAGTGACCGACGTTTTGTCCTTTTCGCTCATCTGAACCGATTAATAAAATGTTAAAGACACCGTTTTGTACTTTTGTGTCCTGACTTGAATCTGTCTTTTTATTAGAGTTGGCATTTACCACAGGAACATTTTTGAAATGGTTCTCAGGCTGCAGTTGCTTGTAGGCATAAGCGCCTCCCCCTACAGCAATAATGAGTATTGCTAGCAAGCTGAAACCAATAATTTTCCATATTTTCTTTCTTTTTTTCATAGGAGCCTCCACTGTGTTCTAGTTATCTAGATATATATAAATAAACTTGTTGAATACACATGAAATAATTCTACTATATAATGAGTGCGTTTTTCTACCTCGTTTTCTTGTATTTTGAATTTGTAATAAATATAAATATCGAAGATTCATCAAGAAAGGAAACTCTCGTGGAATAATAAAATCTGTTAGGCGTACAATAAGGAATGTTACTGGATAGTTCTATTACATATAATTTCGAAAAATAACTGTAAAATTCTTTCTTTTGCGATAAATGTTGTTAATACCCTATTAATTAAAAGGAAAGAAGGAATAAAAGATGAAAAAGAAAATTTTATTCTGGATTCTAGGCATTATAGGTCTTCTTTTAGTTGCTGGAGGAGCTTATGCGTATCATGTTTATTCCAATGTATCAAATACGTTAGAAGCAGTTCATAAGCCATTAAATCGTGAGAAATCAGAGAAGCGAGGGCAAAAAGTAGATGTTGTAGATCAAAAGCCTATTTCAATTTTATTAATGGGTAGTGATCAACAAAAAGGTGAAGTTGGCCGTTCGGATTCTTTAATGTTATTTACGTTAAATCCAAAGACAAATTCGATGAAAATTGTAAGTATTCCACGTGATTCTTATACAGAAATCATTGGCAAAGGTAAGAAAGATAAAATTAATCATGCGTATGCATTTGGCGGAATTGATATGGCTGTGAAAACAGTGGAAAACTTTCTTGATGTTCCTGTTGACCATTATATTGAAGTGAATATGGCTGGATTCAAGGATATTGTAGATGCTGTTGGTGGTGTAGATGTTTACAATGATATGGACTTTACAATTGACGGAGTTCATTATGCAAAGGGAGATTTACATTTAAATGGTGATAAGGCTCTTCTATATACTCGTATGCGCTATGAAGATCCCCGCGGCGATTTCGGACGTCAAATGCGTCAACGTCAAGTAATTCAAGCTGTAATTAAAAAAGGAGCAAATGTTTCTTCACTTGCAAACTACGGTGATGTATTACAAGCAATTCAAAAGAATATAAAGACAAGCTTAACGCAAGATCAAATGTTTGATATTCAAAAGAATTATAAAGATTGTATGAAAAACAGTGAAGAAATTCAAATTCCTGGTGATGGTCACAAAGCTGAGGATGGTATTTGGTACTACTTTGTAACAGATCAAACTCGTAAAGATTTATCAAATAAGTTAAGAGAGCATCTTGAGTTGCCTAAGAAATAATTTTCCATAAACCAACTACCCTTACAGCAGTTGGTTTATTTTTGTATGCTTTTATACTAATATATATGTTGTATTAGATGAACAGATGGGGTGAATGAATGAATAAAAAAGCATTCCTTGTGCTTTTTGTTTTTGTGTTGTTTGTTGCTTCTGTTGTGAGTGGTAAGTTGTATTGGAATAAAAAAGTTGCCAATGCAACGCAGCAAACGGCAGTAAGTACACAAAAGCAAAGTGCACAGACAGATAAGAAAAAAACGGAAACAAAAGGCTCTTTTAATGAAGCATATGCAAAGAATTTACCTGATGCGGTAAAGGAAAAGTTGAAGAAAGCAGCAGCTGATAAGAAGGCTGTGAATCTTGTGATTGTTGGGGATCAAGCTTCGGGGGCTGGTGCTTGGCCAGCGAAGGTGACTGCTAATTTAAAGCAGGCGTATGGTGAATCGCTTTGGAACGTTACTATAAAAGAGTTTAAGGATGAGAGTACAGACGATTTAATTGCGAAGAAGCGTGATAAAGAAATTGCAGAAGCAAAGCCGGACGTGATTTTATTTGAACCACCGTTTGTGACAGATAATAGTAAAATGGGTAACAGCAATTCTGTAGCGAATACGCAAAAGTTTGTACAAGCACTTCAAAGTAGTGCGAAGGATGCTACGATTATGATCCAACCGCCAAATCCAGTGTATAGTGCAAAGAATTATCCGAAAGCTATTACTGCATTGAAGCAGTTTGCAGAGCAAAACGGTTATACATATATTAATCATTGGGAAGTATGGCCGGATCCAACGACGAAGAATATCTTGCCATATTTACAAGATGAGTTTGGCTTCCCAAGTGCAAAGGGTTATGAGCTATGGGCGCAGTATGTGACGAATTATTTTGTTGCAAAATAATGATAGTTTAGCAGAATGATTATTGAATGTAATAGAGGGAATTGTCGTCAATATATAGTCGATAATTTCCTCTATTTTCATTTCTGATGTTTGCTATACTATATAAATCACAAATAAGTTGCTGGTATCTGAAATACTTTAAACCCTGTATGTGGAAAGAAAAGGGTTTTTCAATTTGTATATATGAATCCATTTCATTTTAATTTTTCGGGATATAGATTGCAGCAAGGGAGAAAGAAAGGAGCCTGCACTCGCTTTCTCTCTTTGTTTTAAACTATGCATGTGGCAGGAAAAGGCCCTGACTGCTTCAACGCGCGGTCAGATGCCCTCGTCCACCCTAAAAAGAAAAAGGTTTTTATATCTTTTTTTATATAGCTTCGAAAGGAGGAACTCCATGAAAATACTTGTAGTTGATGATGAAGCTAGCATTTGTAATTTAATTCGGATGCAGTTAGAGATGGAAGGATATGAAGTACTTACAGCGGCAAATGGAAATGAGGCGCTGCAAAGATGGGAAGAGAAGCCCGATGTATTGATTTTAGATGTGATGCTTCCTGATATAGATGGTTATGAACTTCTTCGGCTGTTTCGAGAGAAAGATTGCGATATTCCAGTGTTAATGTTAACGGCGAAGAGTCAGATGAATGATAAGTTGCTTGGTTTGCAGCTCGGTGCTGATGATTATGTAACGAAGCCTTTTCATTATGCAGAGCTGCTGTTGCGTGTGAAAAATATGACGCGGCGTGTGCAGAAGAAGGAAACAATTCATCATGAAGTGATTCGGGCCGGTGAGTTTGTCATTTGTCCAAAGGAACGAAAGCTGAATGTGAATGGAGTAGAAATTCATTTGACGTACCGCGAGTTTAATTTATGTCAGCTGTTTGCGACAAATCCTCAGCGTGTCTTTATGAGAGATGAGCTGTTAGAGAAAGTATGGGGTTTTGAATATATTGGAAATACGAGAGCGGTTGATATTATGGTGCAGCGTCTACGGAAGAAGCTTGGAAGTAGCGGAGAGAGTATTAAAACGATTTATGGCGTTGGCTATAAGTTAGATTGTTAAAGGTGATTTGATGTCATTAAAACGAAATATGGTATTTGGTATAGTGGGATTATTGATCCCCATTTTGTTCCTTCTTTACATGGTAATTTATATTGTACTTGAAAAGAATATGTATCGTAATGCTGCAGGTTCGTTAGAGAAATTAAGTGTAGAAGCACAAATATACACAATGAATTATTTAGAGAAGGAGGCGGAAGTGGAGACACTAGGGCCAAATTCATTGTTAATTGCTTCTTATTTAGCAAAGCGGATGGATGTCCGTGTCCAGATGATTGGGAAGAACGGAGAAGTTGTGGCAGATACGCAAAAAGGGGCACTGCTTTATCGGAATGTTGATATTGAGCATTCACTGCAGGGAAAGAAGGCTTATGTTGTTGAAAATAGTGATCCAGCTCCGTTGTTATTGTTTTCAAGTCCAGTTTATTATGGGAATGAAGTTATTGGGGCAATCCGGTTTGTGGATGAACTGCGTGATGAGAAGGAAGTATTAATGAATGTAAGTTGGACATTTGTAGTGACATCTATTTGTTTAGTGGCAGGCGGAATTTTCTTTGCGATTCGTTTGGCGAAGTCGCTGCATAAGCCGATTGATCAATTGAGGCAAATGGCAAAACGTCTCGCAAATGGTGATTATAAAAATAAAATTGAACTAACAGAGTATGTGGAGATTGCTCAGTTATCAGCTTCTTTTAATGCGATGGCTGATGCAATTGAGCTACATATGTCGCAATTACGGGAAGAGAAGGAGAAGCAAAAAGATTTCTTGGACCGTATTACGCATGAGTTAAAAACACCGCTTACTGCCATTATTGGTTATATAGATTTAATTCCGAAGTTACAGCAAGAACAAGAGATAAAGGAAAGTCTTCATTATGTTTCGATAGAGAGTCAGCGTTTACTCTCTTTAGTGGAGGAGCTCTTGCAATCTTCGAAGTATGGAACGAGTACGTTTGAAGTTTCTCCGACGATCGTGGATATAAAGCAAATTGTGGATGAAGCTGTTTCGATTGTAAAGCCACGCTTGCAGCAATATGAGATCAAGGTTGTGAATGAATTATATTCTACATATGTTGTGGCGGATTTTGATAAGACGAAGCAGATTTTCTTAAATGTATTTGATAATACGATTAAATATAGTGATGCCTCGCAGATGAGAATTAGCGCTGTTGTGAATGGACATGAAGTAAAGGTGTTAATTTATGATGATGGAATTGGAATGGATGAAGAGGTACTTGCAGAATGGAATCGTTCTTCTAAGGAGAAGGTGTTACCTTCTAGTTATGGGAATGGATACGGTTTGTTGATTTGTAAGGAGATTATGAATAAGCAAGGAGGGCGTATGCGTATCGAAAGCAGTGAGAATATGGGAACGATGATATATATGACATTTCTGTTGCCAAGGTATATGGAAGATATAAAAAATTTGAAAGCGATTAAATGATACATTTATGAAACATTTATGCAGTATTTTCGAAACAACGTTTTTTTATCTTGGAGGTAGGCAGAAATGAAAAGGCTATCATTTCAAGTTTTCTTGTTTGTCTGTTGTATGATGCTTTTTGTTCTTTTGTTTTATTTTATAGAAGAGCGGTTATATGGCCGCGTCACAATCGTAGATGACAAGCAAGCAGTTTTAAAAGGAGCAAATGAATCTGTTCCTACTGAAGTAAGAGTAAAGCATGAAAAGTGGGGAGAGCTCGTTGTCACAGACGAAGTTCGTCTGCATGCAATTATCTCATTTTTTGATCGAATTCGCATGGAAAAGAATCATGCAGATGCCTTAGAGAAAGTATTTACTGGAGAAATAACGTACTTGAACGGACATAAGCGTACGTTCGCAGTAGGTGATTTGTTTCAGTATGAGGCAGATGTGTACGGAAAGATTGGTACAGATCCAATGATCTCCGCGTTGCAAACGTATTTGTTAAGTTTATATTATACGCCTGAGAGAATTAGTGATTTCTTTGCGAATGCAAAGGAAGTGGTTGTGCGGCAAGGTGATGATGTGCGTGCTGCTGAGTTGGATTCGATACTTACGCGAATCCGGCAAGCGAAACAAATTACGGATTATGCAGAAATTCAAAATTTGCTGTATGCACAGAAAAAACCAATCGCTTATATAACCGCCTATCAAAATGGAAAACAAATTAAGAATAACCGTGAGGATATTCTTACAATCTCTGTATATAGAGATTATTTTGTTGTTCAATATCTCGGCGATAATAATGGAAATGTGATGTATATGAAAGGCTCCCTAGCATTGTTATTTGTAAAGGAGAATCATTCATGAAAAAGATAGCCTTTTTCTTCTTTTTGCTAGTAATTGGAGGAGCGATGTCTAGTTGCTCTCGAGACACTACCACTATTAAATATGATAAGAGCGGTCTTCCAATCTTAAAAGACCGTCATCTCGTTGCTTATGTAGCAGCCCGTGAAGAGATTGGTGAGGCCTTGTTATCGTCTTTTTGCAGGGAGCGCGGGTGTACGTATGAATTTATTCGTCTTTCTACAGAGGAGATGTTAAGAAGAGTAGAAGCGGAAGCCGATAATCCAAAAGCAGATGTCATTATTGGAGGCACAGTCGATGCTCATCAAACGATGAAGCGAAAGAACATTTCGGTTCCTGTCACAAGTCAGCATGCCAATAACATTTCAAAAGCCGTAAAGGATCAGGATGGCTATTGGTATGGCTATGAAGTAGAGCAGCTGGCGATCGCTATTAATAAGGAGCGATGGAAACAGGAAATGGAACCGCTTGGACTTTCGTATCCGTCAGAGTGGAAAGATTTATTACATCCTGCTTATACTGGGAAGATCGTCATGCCTGATCCGAATGTATCAGGAACAGCGTATACGTTGTTTCAATCACTACTGGATACGTTTGGAGAAAAAGAAGCAAACAATTTTGCTCTCGGACTTGCCAAACAAGTTGCAAAGGTAACGGTTAACGGCTATATGCCTGTGGAATATGTTGCGAGCGGCGAAGCGATCATTGGCATTAATTTCTTAGGAGACCAGCGTATGTTGCAAAAGCAAGGCTTTCCAATTGTAAGTAAGGTACCGAAGCAAACAGGGTTATCTGTTAATGCGATTTCTAAAATAGAACATGCACCGAGTGGTATTATAGCGGATTTATTTATTGATTATTGTTTATCAGAAGAAGCGGGGCATATTTTAGAAAAGGTTTCGTTTGGCGTACCAACGATGCTTACAGAACGGCAGCAAGAAGTGCAAGGTCAGCCAGTTGGAAACATGAATCAGTCAGTATCAGATAGTGGAATGATCGAGTTATGGAATAGACAACGTCTCTCTCAAAAGTGAAAAAAGGAGAAGAGATGATATGTTGAATTGGCTTAAGCCTGCACCAGCAATCGAGCGTTTGCCAGCGAATATGATTGACAAAGTATACAAACTACTACGTCTTCGTGTGTTACTGGGAATTTCGGTTGGGTATGCAGCGTATTATTTAGTTCGCAGTAACTTTACGTTATCTAGTACGTATTTAATAAAAGAATATGGTTTTACTACAACGGAATATGGTTTATTAGGTTCCGTTACGGCGATTGTGTATGGATTAAGTAAGTTCTTTATGGGAAATTTATCAGATAAAGCGTATGCGCAGCGTTTTATTGCAGTTGGTTTATTCATATCAGCAATTATAAATATTTGTTTCGGTTTTGCATCTTCATTTGGAATGATTTTAACATTATTAGTTTTCAATAATATTTTCCAAGGAATGGGAGCACCACCTTGTAGTACTGTAATGACAAAGTGGTTCTCGAAGAAAGAGCGCGGTACAAAAACAGGACTTTGGAATATTTCACATAATATTGGTGCGATGCTTGTACCACCGCTTGTTGGAATTGGTGTTGGTATTTTCGGTGAAAGTCATTGGCAAGCCGGCGTGTTTATCTTCCCGGCGATCATTGCAATGGTCATTTCAATTCTTATGTGGATAAATGCGAAGGATACACCAGAATCTGTCGGTCTTCCACCAATTGATGAATATCGTAATGATTATGAAGATCTTGAGAAAGCAGACAATGCCAACAAAATGTCACCAAAAGAAATTTTGATGAAATATGTAGTGAAAAACAAATTCATTTGGTATTTATGCATTGCGAACGCATTTGTATATTTAATTCGTTTCGGTGTTATTAACTGGGTACCAATTTATTTAACAACAGTTAAAGGATTTACAAAAACAGAGGCGCATGCAGCGTATTCCATTTTTGAATTTATGGCAATTCCAAGTTCATTAATCGTAGGTCTGTTAAGTGACAAGTTATTTAAAGGAAAACGTATGCCACTATGTGTGTTTAGTATGGTTGGTGTTGTTATCGGAACGCTAGTATACTGGCAAGCGTCGAATATACTTGTTGTAAGTGCGGCAGTTTCGATTATTGGTTGCTTAATTTACGTACCACAATTTTTAATTGGTTTAAGTGCAATGGAGTTAGTACCAAAATTCGCAGTAGGTACAACAGTTGGTATGTGCGGCTTGTTCGGTTATTTAGGAGGAAGCTTAGTTGCAAACGCAGCGATTGGTGTTATCGTTGATCGTTCTGGTTGGGACGGCTGTTTCATTCTATTATTAGCAGGCGGTATTTTATCTACTGTATTCTTATTCATCGTTCAATTTGGTCATGAGAGAAAAGAGTCTAAGAAGCAAATTGCTTAATGATTTAGGAGAGGAGAATCTATCAATGGATAGATTCTCTTTTTTAATTAAACGTTTGTTTAAAGGAAATACTACTTTTTTCGGTCATATGTAAGTCGTTTTTGTTCTGTGAAATATAGAAAAAATTACAATTCATTCACAATATCTTAACCTTTAATTGTTAAAATTAGGTAATTAACAATGTAGAAGGTGAGATGTTGATATGCAAATGTTTACTACTGAAGTGGAAAGAATTTATCGTTGTACGGCAATTGTTGTAACAGGTGAGAATATGTATGAATTTAGACTGCGCAGTACAGAAATGGGGGTTGTAGTTCACTTGTTGGATGAAGAGAAAGAAGAATGGTCACCGTTATGTATCGAAACATTTATAGATGTTTCAGGATCTGCTTTTCCTGATGAAGAATCGAAGGAACGATTTCGAGTAGAATGTAATAGTGAAACGGGTTGGATTTTACAAATGTACGGTGAGGATTTTGGAAGTGAGCATCAACGACCAATGACGCCTGGCGAATTCAAGGCGTTCGAGTTTGTGAATGAAAATATACCAGATGAGATAGTGATTGCACCGAAACAAGCGATTATGTGGCAATAAGAGAATGAAATATAAACTGAAAAAACGACATCGGTATTTTAGGCAGGCAAGAGCATCTGACCATGCGTAGAAGCGGTCAGGGCCTGTTTCTGCCACGTGCAAAGGTAAAACAGTGCAGGTCATGTTTTGCTTTGCATAGCAGCAATTTATATGTTGAAAAGTCAAAATAGATTTGTTCATATAATTAGAAAAGGGCGTAGTTTAAGGCCCTTTTTTTGTTTCGAATAACGGGGGTTCTAAAAGTGGATAAATCATTTTTCTTAATCAAACGTTTGTTTAAGAAAAATATGCATATATGCATATTAGTGAGTATTGAATTTTAAAACATGCCATTGTTTGATACAATTTATAATATATAAACTATGCAATGTAAATGCAAGAAATGTCGGATGTTTGTTGAGATATTTTGGAAAAGTTTGTATAATTTAATTATATTAACGATTTAAGTAAAAGGAGAGAGACAATGTTACCAAATACGGTTCGTACTCCGAATAAAAAGAAAAAATGGATTATCATTGGAGTTATTGCTCTTATTATTATCGTAGCTGCTGCAAATATTTTTATGATGCAGAGTAAGAAAAAAGGGAGCACAGAAGATGTGAAGTTTAGGGAAGTAACAGAACGTCAGCTCAATAATACAAAACTTGTTTCTGGTCAAGTGAAACCAGGGAATATTGAGAGTTTCTATGCGGATGCGACTAAAGGAAAAGTAAAAGATATTGCTGTAAAAGAAGGACAAGAAGTGAACAAAGGGGACAAGTTGTTCTCTTATGATAATGAAGAAATTAATTTGCAAGTGAAGCAAGCAGAAATAGAACAAAAAATGACTTCTATGCGCTATGATCAAGGGAAGAAAAAAATAGATTCATTGAAACAAGATATTAAAAAAGCGAAGGATAGCGGAGCGACGAAAGAGATGATCGATCCGTTAGAATCCCAATTAAATGAATTGGAAATGCAACAAAAAACAGCTGACCTTGAAAAAGAAAAAGTGAATCTTCATATAGAAGAATTAAAGAAAAAACAAGGTGAGCTTACGGTTTACAGTAATTTTTCCGGTGTTGTGCAAAAGTTTGATAAAGATGCTTCGCAAGGTTCTACGCCAGTAATGGGTGGACAAGGGAAAGCATTTTTACAAATCGCCTCTAAAGATCCATTCCAAATTCAAGGTACATTAACTGAACTACAAAAATCACAAATCCAAAAAGATCAAACGATTACAGTGACGGCAAAGGCAGCGCCGAAGAAGAAGTGGACTGGGAAAGTTACAGAGGTAAGTGAATATCCGACAAGTGCGGAGGCAAATATACAAGCTCCAGCAGGCGGAGAAGCAGGACAAAATATGTCTTATTATACATATAAAGCATCACTAGATTCCCAAGATGGATTATCACCAGGATATCATGTATCTATTCAAGTAAACTTAGAGAATAGGAAAATGGTTGCTGTTCCTCATAAAAGCATTGTAGAGGAAAAAGGTGAATCATTTGTGTATGTAGAGGATAAAGGAAAGCTTCGCAAGCAAATTGTGAAGAAAGGTTCAAGCGATGGAGATTGGGTTGAAGTAGCTGAAGGCGTAACAGTAGGACAAAAGGTGGTTGAAAATCCTTCCGATAAAGTGTTTGACGGAATGGAAGTGAAGAAAAAATGATTACCTTAAGCAATATTCATAAAACGTATTATCAAGGGAGTTTAGCTGTACCAATTTTACATGGTATTAGTTTAAAGATTGATAACGGTGAGTTTGTTTCGATTATGGGACCGTCTGGATCGGGGAAATCAACGCTTATGAATATTATTGGTTGTCTCGATCGGCCAACAGAAGGGGAATATATGCTGAATGATGTGAATATTTTAACGGCAGATGAGTCCAAATTGGCACTCATTCGAAATGAATACATCGGTTTTGTGTTTCAGCATTTTAATTTACTGCCTCGTCTTTCAGCGGTGGAGAATGTAGAGCTTCCGCTTGTTTACGGCGGTATAAA
Source organism: Bacillus sp. NPDC077411 (assembly GCF_044543425.1). Taxonomy (NCBI): domain Bacteria; kingdom Bacillati; phylum Bacillota; class Bacilli; order Caryophanales; family Bacillaceae; genus Bacillus; species Bacillus sp. NPDC077411. The sequence goes on from NZ_JBITWA010000004.1 coordinate 159,340, forward strand.
GAAAGCAGAGCGCCGCGAGCGGGCATTAGAGGCATTAGGGAAGGTAGGACTCGCGGATCGCGTACATCACTTGCCAAATGAATTATCAGGTGGACAAAAGCAACGCGTCGCAATTGCACGTGCGATTGCAAATAATCCAACGTTTATTATGGCTGATGAACCAACAGGTGCACTTGATACGAGGTCAGGTGAACAAGTTATGAATATTTTCACCCAGCTGAACAAAGAAGGTACAACGATTGTAATGGTTACGCATGAGGAGGAAGTAGCAGCGTATTCATCTCGCCGCATTGTGCTCAGAGATGGGAAAATTACAGAAGATAGAAGGTGTGCTGTATGAGTTTACTAGATAGTATTAAAATTGCTCTTTCTTCTATTCTAGCTCATAAGTTGCGCTCCGCACTGACAATGCTTGGGATTATTATCGGTGTTGGCTCTATTATTACTGTCGTTGCAATTGGGCAAGGCGGAGAAGCAATGCTGAAGTCCCAATTTGCAGGTATGGGTAATAATGTTATTCCAATTCAGTTTCATACGGATATCGATGATCCATTTACGCAGGGACTAGGAGAACGTCCTGCATTAACAGATGAAGATATTTTTGCACTGAAACAATTGCCAGAAATTAATCATGTTGTTACGACAAATGCGGGTATGGAACCGCTCGATATTAATGATAAAAAGGACATGACTAATATTATTGGACTTGATAGTGAATATTTTGCGGTGAATAAAATCAAATTGGTTGAAGGCCGCTCTTTAAATGAATCAGATGTTGAGCGTGGTAATAACGTTGCGATAATTAGTACGAAAGCAAAGGATACTTTTTATCCGAAAGAAAATCCTGTTGGAAAAATTATCGAGTTAAAAGGCCAGCCATTGCAAATTATCGGGGTGTATAAATCTGATAATGAATTTATGGGCATGGGGATATCGGAAATGTTAATTCCAATTTCTCTTTGGCCAACACTATATGGGAAAAGTGAAATTCAAAATATTTCGGTGCAAGTGAAGAATGTTGATCAAATGGAAGCGGCAGGGAAAAAAGCTGTTGGCGTTTTAAACGATCGGAAACCAAATGATGTTCCGGGGAAGTATGAAGTTCTCGACCTTGAGAAAATGCAAGCAAGCATTTCAAAGGTAACGAGTATTATGACGATGATTATCGGTGGTATTGCGGGTATTTCCCTTGTCGTTGGCGGCATCGGCGTTATGAATATTATGCTCGTATCTGTTACGGAACGTACGCGTGAAATTGGTGTTCGTAAAGCGCTCGGTGCAACGCGCGGGAAAATCTTGCTTCAATTCTTAATCGAGGCCGTGATGTTAACACTTCTTGGTGGCTTGATTGGAATTGGCCTTGGATACGGAGGCGCATATATCGTTTCTACCTTTGCGAAATGGCCACCGCTCGTTTCATGGGAAGTTGTGCTTGGCGGCGTCCTATTCTCGATGACGCTCGGCATTATTTTCGGACTAATTCCAGCGAACAAAGCAGCGAAATTAGATCCAATCGAAGCATTGCGCTATGAATAAAGTGAAACTTCTCTCAGTGGTGGACTTTATTCCCTGCTGAGAGAAAGCCCACCCAATCGGGCTTTTACGGGCAGTTTTCTTCCCTGCTATTATCCAGCCTTTACTGTCCACGAATAGCGGGATAACACCCAGTTCTTGTGGGTGGTGAATCCCTGTTTGAAAAAGTGGGGATTCACCACCCGTTAGAACGGGTATAAAATAAAGGAGGTTTTACATATGGAAGCGAACGTAAACACGCAGAAGGTAAGCGGAGAGAAGCCCTCATTATTTGGAATGATTACCTCACCTAGCTTGCAGTTTCAGAAAATGAGAAGTAATGCACCGGTGTGGGGCGCGTTTTTCTTAATGGTTGTATTAGGCGGTATTATGGGAGCTATTGGTACATATTTATATTCTATGGACCCTGCAATTGTCGCGAAAAATAAAGAGCTTGGCGTAGAAGTGCCTATGGCATTTACATTAGGTAGTGGGTTTGTATTTGCAGCAATTATTTTTATGTTCACATTCTTTATTAGTGCAGCTCTGTATAAAGTACTTATGATGTTTATGGGCAATGATACGTCTTATAAAAAGTTATTAGCGATTATTGTTTATTCTAGTATTATTACAGTTCTTGGTGGCATTATTAATATGGTATTAGCATGGATTTTTGGCGGAAATGGTCAAGAAATGTATACAGGATTAGGAATGCTATTTGCTTCTACTGGCGGTGTTGTACATGGCATTGCAAAGGCATTTGAAGTTTTTGCGATTTGGGGATTATTTGTAACGGGATTAGGGCTGCACATTACAGCAGGGTTAAGCAAGAAACAAGCAACAATTCTTGTTGTAGTTTTCTTTATCATATCATTGGCATTTGGCGCAATTGGTGGCTTTCTTGGTGGCTTAGTCCCAAAAATGTAATATAAGATCATGTTTATCAAAACGGCTCATGTAGAGCCGTTTTTTTATGGTGCTGAAGGTAAATTTACTATGGAATTTCACATAAGACTAGCAGAATTTTAAATACTGCATAGGTAAATTTGGAATTCTGTTAGTCTGTCATGAAATGCAGTGCAGTGAAGGGGATATCATTTTCTTATAAGGTAAAGATACCGCGGAATAACAAAGAGGTATACCTTTTAGAAGTGGGTCAAATGTGAAGCCAGTTACCTTTACGGAAACCGTAGCGCTGTATGAGAAGATGATTAAAAATCAAATAAAGAAACTGTGTATTTACCGAGATTATGAAGAGTATTATCAATGCGGGCTCATTGCACTTTGGCGGGCGTATGATAAATATGATGAGAAGAAGGGGAGTTTTCCGGCATATGCGCTTGTGACGGTGCGCGGTTATTTGTTAGCACAGTTAAAGAAGGAGCGTCGTTTTCAAGACCGTGAGACTTGTACGGAGCAGTATATTTTAGAAAGTATAAGTGGTGAAGAGAAGCGGACGGAGGTGTTTGAGTATATGAGTATGCTAGAGGAGAATGAGCGGTTTGTCTTATTTGAGCATTTCTACGGCGGAAAGAAAATGCACGAGATTGCAGATGAGTTAGGTATGACCTATCATCAAGCACGCTGGATATATAGACAAGAACTGAAAAAAATACGGGCGCATGCAGTGGAGAAATGATAGAAAAAAGAGGCGATATCGTATGATGCTGCCTCCCTTTTCTATATGTATGCAGAGTTTATTTTGCTTTAACAGAAAGTAACATTAAAGAGGAGGAAAAAAACGTTCTGCTGGCAGGAGTTTCATTTTATCTAGAAGATTGAGTTTTGCTAAAATATGACCAGCTTTTATCCACTGCTTCTCCATTTGATTGGGACTAATAGGGAAAATTTGATTTTTACCGTTACGAAAGTGTATGTTTGTGTGGCGTGAATCATGACGTTCAAGTCTCTCTATGTGAGCATAAAATATCCAGGAGCATGGCCAAGATGAAGGTGACTTTGTAGGAATGGCGCAAATGTAGTGTTGGTGGTCAATAGGGATTGGGATGTTTTGTTTAAAGTGGCAACATTCTTGAATGGCTAATCGTTTTCCTTCATAAGTAGAGTAGTTTCGCATAATGCAACTTTCACGAATGAGTTGTAACGGTGTTTTCACTGAAAAGATGATTCTTTGCGTTTCCAAAATTTTTGTTTGATAAACAGGATGAGCGTACGCCTCAAGTGCCATCGTTTGCGCTGAAATTTCATACCAATCAACTAAGTAAGTCAATGAAAAAGCCTCCTTGTATTGTAATAGATTACATTTTCTATTATAAAAATAAAACATAAAAATAACTTAAAGAATTTGTAAATTAATGTTAAAAAATGTATTTATTTACTGTTTCTTCCCGATATTTGTGGGAGGGATACCCGGCTAGAAATTTGTAACTATTTAGGTTGTCTAATTTGCAATGCGATTCCATATATATGAAAATGGAAAGGATAGGCGGTGAGGAAATATGAAATGGAAATATGTGCTTCTCGCTTTGGTTCTCGTGTTTTTCGTATATTTAGCAAATAGTAACCCGAGTAAAGGAGAATATACAGACTGGGCAGCAAAGCAATTTATGACGCGGAATGATATTCATAAGAAGTTGACGGAAGTTGAGCAAGAAGATAAAGAAGGGCTTCTTGGTGAGTTAGCTACAATTGGAAAGAAATTAGCGAAGAACTATGTAGAGCCGCAAGTTGGTTTATTAATTGATCACTATACGGAGCGCAATGACTATATTTTCTTCTCGACATATACAACAGAGTTTAAGATAGGGAAAGAAAATTATAAATATGTTTCAGTTGGTATTTCACATATCTTTATACCAGTTGAAATGCCAAAAAAGAAAGAGGAGTAGCCCATCGGTTACTCTTCTTTCTTTTTTGCTTATATGTTAATTTTTACTTCAGAAACGCTCTTCTGGATAATGCGTGCGCCTTTTTTGCGAGCATGCTGCCCAAGTGTTAGAAAAATACCAGTCGATATAATTGTGTCCATGACGCTAGTTACTGTTTGTTCGTTTACAGGTGTAACAGGATTTTCGATTGAGAAAGTTGTTGTTTTACCATCGTCTTTTAAGAAAACGAGTTCGAGTACTTCCATTTGTTATCCCCTCCTTTTGTTATAGGTTAGATACGTCAGTTGTGCTGACAAGCTGAACTGCGTCAAGCTTGTGCTGTTGTAGTGAAGCAATTGCAGCTGCAACTTCGTGTACTTTGCTTAAGTCTGCATCTGGTTTAACATTTTTAAATTGTTTGTTTTTCATGATAGCTTTTCCATTTTTGTCTGAACCACCGTTTAGGACAAGGCGTAAGCTCATATCGGATACAGTTGTTTGAATCGCCATGTTTTTCACCCCCTTTTCGTCATATATATAGGTGATAAGGTCACATTTTTGGCGTGAATTTTTTTCTTTTTTTTGATACGCTTAAAGGAAATAAAGTAAGGAGCTTTAAACATGAATCGTAAGTGGTTATTTTGGATTCCCGTTTTAGTATGGATGGGAGTCATTTTTTATTCATCATCTCAGCCATATCAAGAGCAAGATATGCGTCCAGATATTATGAAATATGTGAATGCGGAGTTTGTGAAAGAGCATTTTTCATGGGTATCCATTGATTACGGTGGGGGGACTCCTATTAGCATTGTGAACAAAGGGGTCGATGGTTTTATCGAATTTTTTATTCGTAAAGGTGCTCATTTTACTGTGTTCGGTATTCTTGGTGCACTGTCATATTTCGCGTTATTGCGGTGCGGGTTTAAGCGAAAGCAAGTTTTTTGGTTGTCGCTACTTCTCGTTGCTATGTATGCGAGTATGGATGAGATTCATCAATCCTTCACAGGTGACCGTACACCGATGTGGCAAGATTCTGTATTAGATACGTGCGGTGGCATCACAGGTATCTTAATAAGTCGTTTTGTTTGGAAAAGAAAAAGGAGCTGAAAAATAGCTCCTTTTTTATATATCGGCGTTTCGACACAATATAAAGACCCTCAGGCAACGTGCGACGCGACTACTTATACTCCTAATAGTTCTTTCAGCTCGTTTGTTGATAGTTCTGTAATCCAGTTTTCACTTGTAATAATCGCATTATTGAGCGATTGTTTTCGCTCGAGCATTTCATCAATTTTTTCCTCAAGTGTTCCTGTTGTAATGAGTTTATGCACATGGACAAAGCGCTTTTGACCGATGCGATAAGCGCGGTCTGTCGCTTGGTTTTCAACGGCAGGATTCCACCAGCGGTCGTAATGAATAACATGGTTGGCTGCGGTTAAGTTAAGTCCTGTTCCGCCCGCTTTTAAAGAGAGCAGAAAAATGCCGTGCTGTCCATTTTGAAACTGTTCAATCATTTTATCGCGTTCTTTTTTCGGTACACTTCCATTTAAGAAGATGACGCGCTCTCCGAAATGTTCTTCTAGCAATGTTTGCAGCATATTTCCCATTCGAATATACTGCGTGAAAATGAGGCAGCTTTCATGCTGATCACGTATGTTTTCAACGAGTTCTAATAATGTTTCTATTTTCATGGAACGCTTAATTAAGTTTGCGGGTAGCTCTTCTTTTAAATAGAGAGCAGGATGGTTACAAATTTGTTTTAGTTTATTTAACATGAGCAAAATAAAGCCGCGGCGCTCAATACCTGTTAATCCTTCTACATTCTTTAACGTATCTTGAACGAGTTGTTCATAGAGTGATGCTTGTTCTGCCGTTAACGCGCAGTATGCTTTTTGCTCTTGTTTATCTGGTAAGTTCAAGGCAACTGACTTATCTTGTTTCGTGCGGCGCAGTAAGAACGGTGCGATTAAGCGCTGCACTTGCTGAATCTTTGTTTCATCGCGATCTTTTTCAATTGGTGTCACAAAGCGGCGCTGGAACTGCAGTAAACTGCCAAGATAGCCGTGATTCAGAAAATCAAAGATAGACCATAATTCTGATAAACGGTTTTCCATCGGTGTTCCTGTTAAAGTGATTTTATGATTTGCTTGTAATTTTCGAACAGCACGCGATTGTTTTGTGTGCGGATTCTTTATATTTTGCGCTTCGTCGAGAATAATCGCATCCCAGCACTGTAAGCTGAGCTCTTCTTCATCAAGCTGCGTGAGTGCATAGGATGTCAGAATTACATCAGCGTCTTGCACGAAATTGGACAAATCTTCTCCCTTTGTTCGGTTGCCGCCGTAATGGAGTTTCACTCGTAAGCTCGGTGCAAAGCGCTCGAACTCTTTTTGCCAGTTACCGAGAACAGATGTAGGCGCCACAATAAGTGCTGGGCCTGTTTTTAGGTTGTGTTCTTTTATATATAGTAAGTAAGTAATGGTTTGGATACTTTTCCCAAGTCCCATATCGTCTGCTAGTAACGCACCGAATCCTAGCTCTCGTAAATAGAGAAGCCACTCGACTCCTTGTTGTTGGTATGGTCTTAATGTTGCTTGTAAGGAAGTTGGCACTTTTATAGATGGGATCTCTCCAATGTGCAGCAATCTTTCAAACAGCTTGTCATAATAATCATCGAGTTCGATTTCCATATCTGCAAATGGATTTTCTTCTTCGACTACTTCTGTTTCTGCACCTCGAAGTAATCGCTGCTGTACGACATCTTTCATTTCAAGTCCGTATTTGTCTGCTTTCTTCATCAGCTTTTTCACTTCTTCGATAAATGCAGGGTCAAGTCTCATCCATTGTCCGTTTATATGAATAAGACGTCTGTTTTGTTCAATGAGCGCGAGAAATTCGGCCTCTGATAAATCGATGCCGTTTGTAGAAATACGCCAGTCAAAATCTACGAGCGTATTCATTCCAAAGAATGCCTGTCCTGCTTTTGCATTATGTTTCACTTGGACGCGCAATTTTGGTTTATTTGCCTTCAAGCTTTGCCACCATGATGGCAGTAAAATATCAACACCAGCTGCTAGCAATTCATTGCTGGCTTCTGTTAAAAAGCGCCATGCTTCCGTTTCGTATAATTCACCTCGAAATATACCATCTTCCATTAACCAAGGTACGAGTTTGCCGAAACCTTCTTGCGTTTCAGTAATACGGGCTTCGTGGTTCAACCATCTTTTTGGCAGAGACCTGTCCTCTGTATATACGTATATTCGATGAGTGCCGCGCTTTGGTGTTAATATTGTTTCGAGCTGCCACGTTTCAAAATCATTCTCCGGTTCTTGGAGGCGGAGTCCAACTGTAAATGGTAGGTCATCTTCGAGATAGCCAATTTTACGCAGCCAATCGTTTTCATGAATGGCTGTTTCGAGCTGTCTTTTCGTAAAGTCATAATGCTCATATAAGCGTTTTGCACTCTCCCATGCCTTTTCAGAACGAGTATGATGGCGAAGTGTTTCATTAATTGCCTCTGAAAACAGTGTTTGCATCGTTTCATCTATTACTTCTTCATGAGCAATTTTCCAGGAGGGATATTGATGCCATTGTTTTATATCTGGAAGGAAGTCTCCGGTTGTATAAGCCTCCCACATTTTTTCTGCCAATGGCGCGAGTTCACTAATAGCTGCACTTGTTTGTAATTTTGTAAATGAATTTACTGGTTTTTTTGCAATATATTCAAATGCTTGAGTAGCGTTTAAAATGATACCGCTCCGCTGTTCATACGTTCCTTCTTGCAGAAGTGTCCCATAGAAAGAAGAGGAGTGCCATGTGAACGCATGTTGTTTCCAATTGATTAGAGGCAAACTGTTCCCTGTTTCATCTTCTGCCCAAAGAAACCAGTTTTGTTTCATTCGTTCAAGCCGAATGGTAATGTCAATTTGTGTTGTCATGGATCAACTTTCCTTTCCGCAGTTCTTCTTGTAATGCTCGTAGTCGTGAATGAGAGGTAGCAATGCTCATAATGAAGGACTCCCATTCGTCTATCCGTTTGAGCTTTTTGTAAAGTGTTCTTAGTTTTTTTAAGTAGCGAACAGCTCTGCGGTAAGATTTGCGATTCTTTTCCTCAATAGCTTGCATAGCAGCATAATGATAGAGCGGAAGAGCAGCTTCCGGTGCTTCTTTTTCAACTTCTTTTAACGGTTCTTTTAACAATTCAATGGCTTCAAATCCATACAGTAAATGAAGCTCTGTCCATGTGTGATATTGCTTTTTGGCGAGTACATATTGTTCATAGCTGGTAAAGCTATATGGTAATAATTCTTGAAGAATCATTTCATAGCCAGCTTGTTCGTTCGTATGCGTTGCATATGTTTCATACATTATCATAAATAAGCGGACAACATCTTTTACAAAGTATGAGTCGTGCTCGGTCGTTATCGTTTCTTTTACTCGCTTGTAAGTGAAGGACAGCCACCCTTTTGCCCGCTCCCACTGCATGGAACTTAATAAATCTTCAAGCCAATCAAAGTAAAGGCCAACAACTTGGGGTGGCTGTGCTCTTAGTACATTCATTGCTTCTTTATCTTTTCGCTGTAGAAAGAGAAGATGAGCAGATGCAAGTGCTTTTGATAAGGGATGCATTTTTGTTTCAATCCGCTGCTGTTCTTCCTCTATCCAAGCTGGTTCTACGAAAAGCTCTCCCCATAGATGGCGATAAATAAAAAATCGCTCCTGTGTATAAGAAGGGGCAGAGAAGAAGATTGTATGTAGCATTTCAGCAATGTTCTGCAGAAATGGCTGTAGTACATCTTGAAATGGTTCAGCTTTCAAATCTTGTACAATGTTTTCTATTTTATTAACAAAGAGCTGTACGATATTGATTGGCTGATGATAAGAATAGAGCTCATCTGCTTCAAAGGTTTGAATCTCCTCAAGCAGTTTTTGAAAAGAAAAGAGTGCTGCACTTAGTTTAAATAATTCATGAACTGTAACAATGCGCGGTGCTTTTCGTTCAATTTTCATATAGAACTCTGTGAAAATATTCATCAGAAAATACATTTGTTTGTATGAAAGACGTGCGTGTTCTTTAGCAAATGCATCGTACTCAGATGCAAAGTACGGAAGCCAGCTTTCATAATCTGTATCGTTAAAATCGGTCATTTGCAGCATTTGCCGTGCTGTGCGAATGGGCGGGAGCACCGGCCTCGTTTTCTTTTTAAATAAAGTTAGAATGTCTCCTACTTGTCCAAAACTTGAGGCTGCATATAGTAATACGGCGAGCATATGCTCACATTGTGTTGGTGAAAAGCAATCACAGTAACTTTCGGACACGTTTCGAATTGGAATATTTACACTATAAATATCCCCGTCATGTTCGACTGTCCCTGACAATGTATATCCATCGAAATCAACGTTATACACAAGGCCACTACGGTAAAGCTGAAGTGCATTTGATACTTGTTCTTTGTCAGTTGCTTGCTGTGGATCGAGTCCTTTTAAAAACTCATTGGCAATTTCCATAATTTCATCTTTCGTAATTGAATGTTGCAGCATAATGTTCCTCCGCGCAAAAGATTTCCTTCTTTTCTATTATAAAGTGAAACTTCCCTCAGTGGGGGTTTTGTTCTCTCCCACTGAGGGTTAGTTGAACCAATCGGGCTTTTAGGGGCAGTTATTCCCCGCCTATCTTCTTTGTCTTTCCCTGAATCTTGAGGTGGGGATTACTGCCCGTTAATGCGGGATAAAGTGAAACTTCCCTCAGTGGGGGAGTAGTTGAATTAACCAAGCTCTTATGGGCAGTTATCTCCTGATTTTCCCTTTTTCATTCCCTTAACATCTAATTGGACAGAGAAGTAATGTAAAAAGACTATCTCTTTCATGAAGAGGTAGTCTTTTGGTGTAATATGCTTTGCACATAAGAATCTTGCAAAATCATTTCGATTAAAGGAATCGTTTTATTTTTGAAGTAATGGCCAGTGTCGATTGGAAATGGCTTTTGGCTGCCAGGCTTGATGCCATATTGTATGATTTTGTATTCTACGTCCTCGCCGTGCTGTAAAATGATGAGTCTATACCGATTATCGTCATGTTCTAATGAAAAATCAATTGCAGTCGCATCGTATGTAACGGCATCTTTATATACATACGGAGCTGGTGTACCAATCCAGTCGACGTTTGCGTTTATATCCATATGAATGCCTCCTTTCTTCTATTATAAGAAAAATAAGAGCCAGCTCTCAACTGATGAGAGCTGGCTCGTTTTTTTAGTAACAATAGCAATTAGTCTAAAATTTTCACTTTTACAGTTTTACGTCCCCATTTGTTTGCAGCACTGTCAGAGCCTACTAGGACGTCGATACGATTTCCTTTAATTGCACCGCCAGTATCACCAGCAACTGCTTCCCCGTATCCTTCTACCCAAATTTTTGATCCAAGTGGAATTACTTTCGGGTCAACAGCAACCATTTTCATACCTGGATTTGCTGTTAGGTCATGACCCATTGCAGTTAATACACGACCGCCATGTGTGCCGCCATTTTCGCTTGGATGAGCTGTGTAAGCAGTTGCCACAACTGTTAATTCACGGCCATTAGCTTTCGCAGCTTTTGTTTCTGTAGCAGTCTGCGTTTCTTGAGCTTGAGCCGGTTGAGCTTTTGCTGGAGCAGGTGCTTGTTCTTGAGCTTTTACAACAGGTGCATCACCTGTTACATAAGGAACATTTACATAAGCTGTTTTTCCGTTATATTCAAATTGTAACCAATCGTTTTGAACTTGATGTGTTGTTTCGATCACATCATCTTTCTTTAATGTCCCCAGAATTTCTGAGTTTGTGTTTGCATCAGCGCGTACATTTAATACGTTTGCTGTTACATAATAGATGTTTTTCGTAAATTCTGAGCTTACGAATCCTTCTTTACCATTTAGGTTTACTTTTAGCCAACCGTTTTCTGTATTCTTAACATCTAATTTATGACCATCTAATACTTTGCCTACAACTTTTGATTCAATATTTGGGTTTTCTCGTACGTTTAGTACGTCTGTTTTAACAACTGTTTCCGCTTGTGCAGAAGAAGTGAAAATCCCAAGACCAAAAACTGCTACTGTTGCTATACCAAGTAATTTTTTCATGAATAGCCTCCAATGCTTTTGTTTTCGTGTTCTCATTATAGCAACTGATTTTTTGCGAAAATGGGAAATCACACAATTACAAACCATTCGTAACAGTTCATTAATAATCTGTAATATAAAAAGAAACATAAAAAAAATGCTTTTTTCTTATGTTTTAAGAGATTCTATTACATGTTTAAAGATTGGAAAAGCGAAATAAGATATTGCAAAGCAGTTAATCGTATTTCACTCACATTACAAGGTTATTATGGAAGTGTTGCATAAATAGAGGATTTTATTAATTTATAAGCAATATGGTTATAAAATTATAATCAATTTGTGTTATTTTTCACAATTTATAGCCCGATTTTAAGAAAAATCATCATTTAATTGTTACAAAAAAAGAAGGTGTCATAGAACAAATTTGGCTTGTTTCATTTCTGTAATAGTATGTGAATGAGATGATTGAAGGGCTTGGTTAGTAATATTTCTCAATATATGTGAGTAGATAAATGGCTTTGTAAAATATCATTTATGATTGCAAGCGAGAAGGCAGATAGAACGAATTAGAATCATCGTTAGGCATGGGATGTTTAATTTTGCATGATATTGACAAAAAAGTGTCGAAAATGTGTTGTCACTTCTTTCTATATGTGCTATATTATTTCCTGTAAGCGATTTCAATTTAAGTTTCATGGCAATCAAGGGGAGGACATCAAGAATAATGAAACGTTACGAACGAAAGTGGAAACATATTTGTTTAAAGCGTGCTACACAACGAGCGGTACATGAAAACGCAGAGCAGAAAATAGAGAAAACTACAGAAGAGCGAGAAAAGCAACTTGTCTCGCAAAAGTAGCATCCACTTTTTTTCGTATATATTATAAGAAAGTATTACGTTCATTGGGGGATGGGCGTGAAGTAACTTTCAACTAAGGGGTATTAGTTCGATATATAAGTTTTACGGCTAAAAATAAGCGCAGAGCATACGGCAGCTCTGCGCTTATTTTTTAACTTTTCCTATATATAAGTTAAAAAACGACATAAAAAACCCCTTTCTTTTTAGGGAAGGATGAGAGCATCTGGCCGTGTATAGAAACTCCTGCTACATGCGAGGTTAAAACAAATGAAGCAAGCAAGTAGCGGTTATGTTGTATTCTACATAGCAGCGATTTATATGTCGAAAAATTAAAATGGATATAGATAAGAACCAAGTGTAGATAAAAAGTCCCTCTTAAGTTAAAAATGAACTTAAGAGGGACTTGTTGATTTATTAAAACATCATACCTGCTACAGCAGCGTTTAAGAAGTTTGCTAATGTACCTGCAATTACCGCTTTAATTCCCAATTGCGCAATTTGTTGACGGCGTGAAGGAGCAAGTGTACCTGTCACACCTAATTGAATCGCAATAGATGAGAAGTTTGCAAATCCGCAAATTGCAAACGCTAAAATAATGTTTGTTTTATCAGAAAGCTCTGCCATATGCTTAGCTAAGTTTCCGTATGCAACGAATTCATTTACTGCAAGCTTTTGTCCGATATAGCCAGCAGCTTGAATCGCTTCATGAGGCGGAACCCCGATTAGTATAGCGAATGGAGAAAGGATGTAACCAAAAATTAAGTCAAGGCTTAATTTGATATCAAATAAAGAACCGATCCATCCTAGTAAACCGTTTAATACAGCGATTAATGCGATAAACGCCATAAGCATTGCTGCAACGTTAATAACAAGTTGCATCCCTTCAGATGCACCGCGTGCTGCTGCGTCAATAACGTTTGCATCTGTACGCTCTGTAGAAAGCTCTACGTCGTTATTTACTTCTTCTGTTTCAGGCATCATTAATTTTGCGATTAGTAAGCTTGAAGGTGCAGCCATAATAGCAGCTGCAAGTAAGTGTTCAAGTGGAATTCCCATTGCCGCATAACCAACAAGAACCGATCCGGCAACAGCTGTCATACCGCTCACCATAATAGCGAAGAATTCACTATTTGTTACGCGATCTAAGTAAGGTTTAATTAAAATCGGTGCTTCCGATTGTCCTAAGAAAACAGTTGTAACAGCATTTAAGCTTTCTGTTTTTGAAGTTCCAAGAAGTTTGCTTAACCCGCCGCCAATAATTGTAATAAACCATTGCATAATACCAAAATAATATAATACGGCTACGAGTGAACTAATAAATACAATTGGAAGTAATGCTTGAATAATAAAGACGAAGCCCCAAGGCCCTTTTGGGTTAGCTAAACCACCAACAATGAATCCAATTCCTTCATACGAGAAATTAATAAGAGTTTGTACGCCGTCAGCAGCATGCTTTAAAGCTGCTTTTCCTGCGTCCCATCTTAAGACGATGAAGGAGAAAGTAATTTGAAGTGCAAGCGCAATTGAAATTGTGCGCCAATTAATAGCTTTGCGATTGGAAGACAGTAAAACTGCAATTACCAAAATTCCAAGCACGCCGCCAATTCCCCATAAAACATTCATGCTTGTAAATCTCCTCTCTGAATTATCGAAACATTACAAATAGTAGAATTGCTCCGTTTCTCTGAAAACATTATCTTATGTAACTTATCACACCAGACATCAGAGGTCAAACGTCTGTAAAAAAGTCAGAATAGGAAAACAATAATTGGAGTAAACACATATACGATAAACAATTGAGATATAAATCCATTTTGATTTTTCAACATATAGGTTGCTGCTATGCAGAAGTAATTTGTACTCGCTTTCCTCCTTTGTTTTAACTCGTGCCAGAAAAACCATCTAAAAGGAAAAGGGTTTTATATCAGTTTTTCCATTTGTCCTTATATATATACTGATTTTTATTTTTCATCATCTGAATCGCTGCCACACAGAACAAAACAGGATCTGCACTCGCTATCTCCCTGTGTTTTAGCCCGTGCCCGTGGCAGGAAAAGATCCTGACCGCTTCTATGCATGGCCAGATGCTCTTGTCCATCTAAAAAAGAGGGGTTTTTCCATTTGTATATATAACAAAAGAGCCTTCTAGTAATCTAGAAGGCTCTGAAACTATTAATTAATAAGGCTTAGAATATCCTAAGAAATGGCTGCTCCAATATGAGTTACTTAATGATGCTACTTTAACTCCATTGTCCCCAGCTTGAATAAATCTGCCGCCGCCAAGGTAAATACCCATATGAGATGGACCAGATTTATATGTATTTTTGAAGTAAATCAAATCGCCTGGCTGTGGGTTAGATGTATGTTGGAAGCTGCTCCAATATCCAGCCACGCTTTGACGACTGATTGAATAACCAAACTTTTTATATACGTGATAAATGTAACCACTGCAGTCAACACCGTTTGCAGAAGTGCCGCCCCATACATATGGAACACCTTCCATTGATTGTGCGTATGCAAGTAGTGATGAAGTATCACGAGAGTTATTGCTTGTATTGTTATTATTGTTGTTGTCAGATGGTTTATTACTTTGTGCACCATTTACAAGCGTTTTAGATAAGAAGCGAGTTCCTACATAGCCAGTGCGGCCGTTATAGTTAATTTTGCTCCAGCCGTATTCGTTTGCAAGTACTTGTACTTTTTGTCCTTGCGGCAACGCGCCGATTACACTGTAGTCCATCCCAGCGCCGCCACGTACATTTAGTGCGCTTGCATTGACGTAATATTCTCCGCTTCCTTGAGATGAAGTTCCGTTGTTATTGTTGTTATCAGCTGGTTTATTATTTTGTGCACCATTTACAGGTGTTTTAGATAAGAAGCGAGTTCCTACATAGCTAGTACGGCCGTTATAGTTAATTTTGCTCCAACCGTATTCGTCTGCAAGTACTTGTACTTTTTGTCCTTGCGGCAATGCACCGATTACATCGTAGTTCATCCCAGCGCCGCCGCGTACATTTAGTGCACTTACATTGACGTAATATTCTCCGCTTCCTTGAGATGAAGTTCCGTTGTTGTTTGCTGGCGGATTAGATGTAGAAGTACCACCTTTTACAAATTTCACAAATTCGCTGCTAACATAACCTGTATTTCCGTTGTGCTTCACTTTGAACCAACCATTTTCAGCGCCAATAACGTTTAATGTTTGTCCGTTTAATACGCCGCCAATGATACTATGGTATGTAGCTGGGCCTGTACGAACACGTAAAGATGTAGCGTTTACAACATAAGTACCGCCTGTTTGAACTGTAACATTGTTGTTATTTTGTACAACGTTTGTATTAGAACCGCCTTTTGTTACATAGTCTTTGCTAACATAAGCGTTTTGTCCACCGTAGTTAATTTTGAACCAATCCTGTACTTCACCAATGACTTGTACAACTTGTCCTTTATGTATAGAGCCTAATTGTGTGTGTGACGTGCTAGGGCCTGTACGAACACGAAGGGAAGATACATTTACTGTATAGTTTCCACTTGCTTCTTTAACAGTTGAATTGCCTTGTGATTGAGAGCCTGTATTTACAAATTCGCCGCTAACGTAGCCGATTTTTCCATTATAGCTAATTTTGTACCAGCCGTTTTCTTGGCCAATTACGTTTAGTGTTTGTCCTTCATATACACGAGACGCAATGTCATAAGAGGTGCTAGGACCTGTACGAACGTGTAATACGTCTGCATTTACTGTGAATTTTGCATTACTTTTTGGAGCTGCTTTAGCTGTTTGCGTTGCGGGTTGTTGTGCATTTTGGTCAGGAGGTGCTGCTTGAGCTGTTCCCATTGCTGGGACTGCTGCACCTGCTACAGACACTGCTGCGAGACCAGCAAGATATTTTTTCATAGTTTGTCGATTCCTTTCTGTCTGTGTTTTAGGTGATGAAAAAATTACCAACTATAAAAAATTCTAAAATGGTTGTCGACTGATGTCAATGTTTATAACAAAATCCATATATGGTAAAAAAGGATATAAAAAAAGAAAGGTGCTAAATTGCACCTTATCTTGGGAATTAAATCTATATATTTACAAGAAATAGATATATCATTATTCGTTTTTAAGGTAAAAAGGCGTTGGAAGTCGAAAAGCTTTGCATAAATGTCTTTTGTAATAATTTTGTGACAGGACCTACTTGTCCGTTTTGAATAGGGGTTCCATCTAGATGGGTAAGCGGCATTACTTCAAAGGTTGTGCCTGTAAAGAAGCATTCATCTGCTTTATATACATCATGAATACTAAATAATTCTTCTTGCAGGGAAATATGTAATGTATGGGCAAGCGATATAACATATTGCCTAACAATACCATTTAAAATGAGATGGTTTGCAGGATGAGTGTATAGTATGTCATTTTTCACAAGAAAGAAGTTAGAATGACTACCTTCTGTGACAATGCCATTCCGAACGAGAAGAGCTTCTTTGCAGCCTTTTCGCTCTGCTTTTGTATTAGCTAGTATATTTGGTAACAAATTTAATGACTTAATATCGCAGCGAAGCCAGCGAATATCGGGTTCTGTAATCGCGCGAATTCCATATTCAATCCATAAAGCAGGGCGCTCTTTTTTTCGAATGTAAGCATAAATAGTTGGAGTTGTATCAAAAGAGAAGGCATGAACGCGAGGTTTGACACCGCGTGAAATTTGTAAATAAATGATGCCGTCTTCTTGAAATTGATTCTTTTCAAGTAGTTCGTATAAGGATGAGATAAGCTCAGCTTTTGAGAGAGTAAGGGATAGCTCAATTTCTTCCATAGAGCGGTATAATCTTGTTATATGTGGATCTAATAAGTGCAAAGTACCTTTGTAAATACGAATAACTTCATATATGCCATCACCGAACTGTAGAGCGCGCTCTTCTAAATCAATATGAGGTTGTTCTTTTTCTGTATCAATCATTTTTCCATTCCATAATACAAAGCGTTCAGGCTTCATGTTTTCCCCTTCCTTCTCCAAGTAGTGTTTGCACATACAAATTCGAAGGTTGAAAGACAGAATCCTGCTTTATGATACAAAAAAACAACGTTCTACTGTAGAACGTTGTATAAGGAGGGTAGCTTGTTTATTAGGGACAAAGCTTATATGTTTTATTATAGATATGTTTCGTGAATTTTATGTAAAATTTTGGTGAAGGTTGTGTAATGATTACGTAGCATTTTTCTTGAATTGATGTCACCGCATAAAAAAACGCTGATTACTCAGCGTTTTTTTCTTTAATGGTTGTTTTGACTGTACCTGTTTTTATTTTGTTGCCTTCATAGAAACGAAGTAAGTCGCCTTCAATAATTTTATCTGACATGTGCAGTTCATTTTGTGCACGGTCGATCATTGCCTGTGCTTCAGCTTTTGGTACTTGCACAACTTCACCTGTCAGGCGGTTATAGAATGTGTTATTTGTGTACGTGTATTGATCTGTGATGAAGCTTCCATCACGTAATACGACAAATGGTTTTCGATCTAGTGCAAACAAGTCATGCCCGAAGCGAATGTCATTTGTTGTATCAACACCTAGTAAGTGAAGGATTGTTGGTTTTACATCAATTTCTCCAGCAGGTGCCGTAATTGTTTTACCTTCTTTTTGACCAGGAACGTGAATGAAGAACGGTGTACGTTGTAAGTTCATATGGTCAAATGTTGTAATTTCTTCTTTTCCTAAGAACTGTGCCATTGCACGGTTATGATTTTCAGAAATACCATAGTGGTCACCGTAGAATACAATAACAGAGTTATCGTAAAGACCTTCTGCTTTTAAACGCTCAATAAAGTGTTTTAACGCTTCGTCTAAATAACGAGCTGTTACTACGTAATTGTCAAATACATCGTCACCAGAGTTATAAGGTTCAATTAATTTTGTTGCCTCATTATAATCAAATGGATAATGGTTTGTTAATGTAAGGAAACGTGTATAAAATGGCTTCTTAACATTTTTTAACATATCCACTGATTGATCAAAGTACTCAATATCTTTTAAACCCCAACCTAATTTTGTTTCAGGTGTAATTTTATAATCTAATTCGTTAAAGTAACGATCGTAACCAAGTGCTGGATACACGATGTTACGGTTCCAGAACGTTGCGTTATTTGCATGGAATACAGCCGTGTAATAACCTTGCTGACGCAAGATTTCTGGTGTTGCAATAAATTCATTGTTACCGTGTGTAAAGAATACAGCGCCGCGATCTAATGGGTATAATGAGTTGTCTACAAGAAACTCTGCATCAGATGTTTTACCTTGACCTGTTTGATGAAAGAAATTTTCAAAGTAGTAACTTTCTTTCATGAACTGGTTTAAGAATGGTGTCACTTCTTGGCCATTTACTTTTGAACCAAGTAAGAATGTTTGCATTGATTCAAGAGATACAACAATTACGTTTTTCCCTTTTGCTACGCCGAACATATTTGGATCTGGTTTTTCTTGTACTGTCTTCACATAGTTTTCTGTTTCTTGTAATTTACTTCCATCTGCAAATGCTTTTTGTGAACTTGATTTTGCTTGTAAACCAAGATCATATATTTGGTGTGTATATAAACCTAAGTTTTTCACGAGCATGACGCGGTCAAATGAACGCGTTAATAATTCAGGACGCTCTGTTTCTGCAAGTCCTAAGTTTGCAAAGAAAATTGCGATTGTTGATACAAAATATAGTGAGCGCATTGGACGTGAAACACGCTCTGTTTTTGCATAATCTTTCTTTTTCTTTAAAAGAATGAAGAAGAAGATAAGATCAGCAAACGCAACAACAATCTTGTAGTTAAAGAGCGATTTTACACTAGAACCAAGACTACCAAAGTTTGACGTTTGTCCAAGTACAGGTAATGTTACGAAGTCATTATAGAAACCATAGAACATTACGTTACCAACAAGAATAATGGTAAGGACAAAGTCTATTCCGAGTGCGATATAGTTTCGTTTCTTTCCTTTTGCAAATAATGCAAGACCCACTAGAAATAATGATGTTGCTAATGGGCTAATAAATAAAATAAATTCTTGCATGAAAGATTCTAATTTTAAGTCAAAGCTAGTACGTGTAATAATGTACGTTTTTAACCATAATGTAATGGCGATAAAGAACGTAAATCGTACGTTTTGAAATTGTAATTTCAAAGATTCCTTCATCCATTTTCACCCTTTCTCTATCAGGCTTGGTCAATTTTTGAGAGAACAATGCTAAAATAAAAAATACATAGTTTTCTTTGCCATGGATAGAGTTTTTTTCTTTCGTACATCCATATATGACTTGAACTATGCATACCTTTTGTTTTCCTGCTTCTATGTTGTTCCATAAGCACAACGTCATTTTTGTATTATACAACAAAATTTGGCTGTTAGGAACACACTGAAATCTTACATTTTTTTGTATTTTTTCCGTTGTAGCTGACAGTGAAAACTTTAACATTGGTTTATATGCTCGTCAACTAAAAAATATAACAAAAGTGGGAAAGAATATGTAGTGAGATTAAGTATTATAAATTGAGAAAAGTTTAAAAACACGAAACGAACACTTGTTCTTTTTGTGCTTATTTGTTATAATGAGAGCATATGATAAGTAACGTTGCCAAGCTAGAACCTTCACTATATTGTATGTGTGTAAAGTTTGCTTATGTTGTAAATAAACTCGGTATATATAGAAATAATGTGAAATTTCCATTAGCAGGAAATCCTCTCCTGCTAATGAAGTGCTCTTATCAAATTTCTTTATTTTGTCACAGATTGATCGCGAATAGCGGTATAAAAGAATAACGAGGGGAGATTTCATAGTGAGAGAGAAATTTTCGGTCGAAGCGTTTTGGAATAAAGTAAAATATGCGGCGATTAAGGCAGGACATTCGGTTATTTATACTAGTTTGCTCCTGTTTTATGTATTGCAAAAACGAGATGTTCCAAAACGAGTAAAGCTTGTAATTGTTGGTTCTCTTGCGTACTTTATTGCACCGCTTGATGCGATTCCTGATTTTGTAGCTGGACTTGGTTATACAGATGACTTAGGCGCATTAACAGCTGCACTCGTACAAGCTGCTATGTATGTTGACGAAGAAGTGAAAGAACAAGCGCGTACAAAACTGGGAGAATGGTTTGGTTCTGATGTGGATACGTCACTTATCGATCAAAAGTTAGATTAATGCAGTGAAACGTCTAACGGAAGGAATGGGATATGCCGTCAGGAAAAACACACACGAAGATAAACTTAGTTTCTCTTCCTATTGTATTATTTATGCTCGTTTCTTACGGGGTAACAAATTTTGATTTTTTGCTTACGTTTGCGATTGGATTTATTGTTGGAACTTATTTTTTAACACCCGATTTAGATATTCATAGTGCCGCTTATCGGAAATGGGGATTACTTCGAATCTTTTGGTATCCATATCAAATTGTGATGCCGCATCGATCACCGCTTACCCATACAATTATTATCGGTGATTTAATTCGTCTTCTCTACATGCTGCTTGTTTTCTCACCATTTTTATACATGTTAAATAAAACGGTGTTAGAGGGAAAGCTAGCAGAGATTGCAAAGGCACATGAGGTAGGGATTGTCACGTTTGTACTGGGTGTTATAGCTGCTAGCACATTACATATTATAGCGGACAGTGTGAATACAAGGCGGAAAAGGATGATGCACCGCAAACGGAGAAAGAGAAGATAGTAAAAGCACTTGCACACTGCAAGTGCTTTTATTTTTATATATACCGGATTATATTGAAAGTAAAATAGGGAGCTGACTAAAAAAGTTCATTTTTCGGTAAGATCCAGTTCAGCGGCTCGACTACTCATATGTTGAATATCATCGAAAGGTAGATATATTCTGTCGAAGTGTCGATATATCGGTGGACACGGAAAAAAGAACTGACTTCAAAAGGCACTTATGTGCCTTTTGGGCCAGCTCCTTGTTCCTTATATACAAATATACTATCTAGCTGTGACATCTTTCACTGCTTCAGAAATACGATCAACTGCTGCTTTTCCAGCATCTTCAACAGTATCGATAGCATTTTGCATTGCGTCACTTGTTGCTTCAATGCCGCGTTTTGTTTTATTACGCCCTTCGTCAATAGCAGATTGATTTCGGTCTTGCTTATCCATTCGCTATCCCTCCTAAAATCAGTTTTCAACTTTAGTATGAGAAAATATTATTTTACTATTCACGAATTAGAAAAGCTGTAAACAACACTGTTATTTGAACAAGTGCATCAGTTCCGGCTGTTATTTCCTATGTTTAGGTTATCATTTGTTGAAATTTGATAGAGGAAGATTTTCTTTATGTATTAAGTAATTAAAAAATGAACATATAATCATACCACAATTGTGAAGAAGTGAACAAAGAAATTGTGAATAAAATTCGAAAATAGGATTGTAAATAAAGGAAAATATGATAAAGTATAAATAGCACATTGATGAAAACGTTTTCTTAAACGTTTTATTTTTAGACATAAAGGTCTGATGACCTGGTGGTCTACTTATATGGTTGTTAGAGAACAGGGGATACTAGAGAGGAAGAGGGACTATGAGCACATGGACACAAATTTATGATCCGCTAGGTAACATTTGGCTTTCGGCAGCGGTTGCAATGATTCCAATTATATTTTTCTTTTTAGCGTTAGCGGTTTTTCGTATGAAAGGCTATGTTGCGGGATTTATTACAGTTGTATTAATAGTTATAATTGCACTTTTCGTTTATAAAATGCCATTTACGATGGCGATGGCAGCAACCGGTTATGGCTTTGCTTATGGATTATGGCCGATTGCGTGGATTATCGTTATGTCAGTGTTTTTATACAAAATCTCAGTAAAAACAGGACAGTTTGATATTATTCGTGCATCAGTTCTTTCTATTACAAGTGATCATCGTTTACTTGTCATCTTAATTGGCTTTTCATTCGGAGCGTTTTTAGAGGGAGCAGCCGGATTTGGGGCACCGGTAGCAATTACAGCAGCGCTTCTTGCGGGACTTGGTTTAAATCCGTTATACGCAGCCGGGCTTTGTTTAATCGCAAATACAGCGCCGGTAGCATTCGGAGCTATGGGGATTCCGATTTTAGTAGCTGGTCAAGTAACAGGTATTGACCCTCATAAAGTAGGGCAAATGGCTGGGCATCAATTGCCGCTTCTATCATTATTTGTTCCATTTTTCATCGTATTTTTAATGGATGGATTAAAAGGTGTGAAACAAACGTGGCCTGCATTATTTGTAGCAGGCGGCTCGTTCGGGGTTACGCAGTTTATTACAGCAACATACCTTGGGCCTGAGCTTCCAGACATTACATCGGCATTAGTAAGCTTAGTGAGTTTAGCATTATTCTTAAAAGTATGGCAACCAAAAGAGATTTATCGTTCTGGAAAAGGACAAGCAGAAGCTGCGGCAACGGTAGCTGCTGGTTCTACAATGAATTTAACAACAGGAAAAGTTTTAAAAGCATGGTCACCGTTTATTATCTTAACGGTAATGGTTGTTATATGGAGCCAGAAATTCTTTAAAGATTTATTTGTTCCAGGCGGCGCGCTTGAAAGCTTAGTGTTTAAATTTAAAGTTCCGGGTCTGCATAATTTAGTAATGAAGGCAGAGCCGATTGTTAATAAACCAACGCCGTATGAAGCTGTATTGAAGCTTGATATTTTATCGGCAACAGGAACAGCAATTTTGATTGCATGTATCATTACAATGTTTGTTTTAAAAATGAGTCCAAAACAAGCGGTAGCTACATTTAAAGAAACGTTGCAAGAATTAAAAATGCCAATTCTATCAATTGGATTAGTACTTGGTTTTGCATTTATCGCAAATTACTCTGGACTTTCATCAACGTTAGCATTAGCGTTAGCGGGAACGGGAAGCTTATTCCCATTCTTCTCACCATTCCTTGGATGGATTGGGGTATTCTTAACAGGATCAGATACATCTGCAAACGCATTGTTCTCAAACTTGCAAGCAATTACAGCGCAGCAAGTAGGTGTAAAGGAAGTATTACTTGTTGCGGCAAATACAACAGGTGGTGTAACAGGTAAAATGATTTCGCCGCAATCGATTGCAATTGCATGTGCGGCAGTTGGACTTGCTGGGAAGGAATCGGATTTATTCCGCTTCACATTGAAACATAGCTTATTCTTTGTAACAATCATCGGCATTATCACATATATTCAAGCTTATTATTTAACTTGGATGATACCTTAAAAGGTAAAGGAGCTGACTTAAAAGGGGGAGAATTTCCTCTTTTGAGTCAGCCCTTTCATTATTTATGATTTTGATACGGAAAATGAATTGCTTTAATATGGTGTAAATTAAAATGAAAATGCTGGTTACGTGCTGTAATAAGTTCAATTTGATTATCGGTCACTTCAACTAACTTTCCGATCTTATAATTTGTTGCACCTAAATCGAGTAAGATAATTTGTTGTTTTAGTTTTTTTATTTGCTCAGAAAACGTACGGGCAAGCGTAAGTTTGGAAGGTGCTGGCGATAGTTTCTCTCTTTCTAATCCATAAGGCGTTTCTGCTTCTTTATACGGAATAAGATATTTTACGTGATGAAATGGGATGTATAACGTTTGATAGACAGGTGAGAGGAAGACAAAATAGTCATTCATAATATGAGTGACATATCCATGTAAGAAATGTTCATATGATAATGCAAGTTCAATAAATTGTCCTTTTGCTACTTGTAATGTTTTTCGAAGCGAAATAGCGGATTCAGTTGATATCATATCTTGTGGTAATAGAGATTCTGGAATTGTCAGATTATCAAATTGTAATGAGTCAATTATCGGAGTTAAGTGTTGAATGTGTAAACTAGAGATATACATGTATTTTTCTCCATCGTACAATACAACAATATCTGATCCTTTATCAATCATAATCCCTTCAAATGGAAGGTTTCCAGACAGCGTTACTTGCACGGGTTGATTGATATATTTTTGTAAATGAAGCATAGTAATCTCCCTTCTTGTAATTACATACGTTTTTCTTCTAACTTTTAAGCTGCGAAGATAAAGTGAAACTTCCGTCAGTGGGGGTTTTCTTCATCCCCCACTGACGGTTAGTTGAACCAATCGGGCTTTTACGGGCAGTTATCCCCCACCTATCTTCTTTGTTTCTCTCTGAATCTTGAGATGGGGGTCTTACTGCCCGTTAATGCAGGATAAATGTAACCCAATAATATAAGCAAAATAGCGTGAAAATGACAGTTGGCGGAATGACGAGGAATGTAGCTTTCATATACGTGCCCCAGGTGATATTTACTTTTCCTTTCCTTGTAATAAACATCCACATTAAAGTTGCTAATGTACCGATTGGCAGTAGTAGTGAACCCATGTCACTACCGATGATATTTGCAAGATAAATCGTTTTCAATGTAATAGGATCTAGCCCCATTTCGGTAAGAGTGATTGTACCAATCATTAAGGCAGGATGGTTATTAAAAATGTTAGAGAGGACAGAGATTAAGCCTCCCATAATAAAGTTGGCATGAAATAAACTACTGGTGATGAGTGGATGAAGTTTTGTAACGAGCAGTTCAGTTAAACCGATGTTATGAAGTCCGTATACAATTACGTACATAGAAAATGCAAAAACTAACACATACCAAGGTGTTTTTTTAATCATATCAATCGGTGGGATGCGCAGTTTGTACCATCTCCACCCGAGTAAAATAATAGAGCCAATGACTGCTGTGATGGCGATGGAAAATTGAAAGTACGATGCGATAAACAAGCTGATACGAACGCATAGAACAAATAATAGAATTCTAAACATAAATCGTGTTCGCTTCCGATTTTCAGCTACCTCGGATCGTGGTTGCAAAGGATGAAAGGATTTTTTTACGAAATTTTCATCTAAATGTATCGGTAAGACCGGGAGTGTTTTCGGTAATTGTTTCTGATAGATGAGGAATAATAGGGACGCCATAAAGAGGAGACCTAAAGTGGCAGGTACAAACATCATTGCTGTATGCATGTATAAATCCATATGAACAATTTTTAAGGCAATTAAATTTACAATATTGCTTACGCCAATCGGTACACTTGAGGCAGTAGCAATGAGCGCACCGCTTACTAAGTAAGGTGTTTTTTGATTATGTGTAAGTCGTAAATGGTGTAACAAAAGCAGTAAAATGGGAGTTGTAATTAAGATGCTACCATCGTTATTGAAGAATAATGTCATGAGAAAGCATAGAAGATTTGTATACCAAAACAGGCGAATACCAGAGTTTTTTGCTTTTTTCGCAAGTTGAACGGCACACCAGTGAAAAAAGCCAAAACTCTCTAGTACGATTGCCATGACAATGGTAGCCATAATTGTTATGGCAGCGTCAATAATTTTTGAGCTAATATCACCTAAGTCGGTAAAAGAAACGGCACCGCTTAAAATGACAATCATTGCTCCAACTGTTGCTGGAATCGCTTCATTCATTCCTTTTGGTCGCCAAAAGATGATAAGCATAGTTACGAGAAAAGTGAGTATGGTTATAGTAGATTGTAGGTTTAGCAACTCTTTCACCCCCGTTCTTAAAGCGAAATGTCCGTACAAGACGTATGTCCTACACCAACTTATATTATATATGTATGAAGTGTGGATTCGGCTTGTACTAAGTGAAATAACTATTTTTTGAGTGAAAAAGAAAAAATGTAAATACCTTTGCATTTGTTAGACAATGATGTATGATAGGAGCGTAGTAAAAATTTAATCAGTGATAAACTAGGGGTGCCCAAGAGAGCTGGGCTGAGAGAGAAGCGTGTTGAAGCTTCTTAACCCTTTGGACCTGATCTGGTTCGTACCAGCGGAGGGAAGTTGTCGGCTTTACATAACAATGTCTTATGTTGCCAGGTCCTATTCTTTATTATGGGCCTGGCTTTTTTATTTGGGCATTGCTAGCCGCTAGTTCTCGTCCTTGTCGTAAGAAAGGTGGAGCCGACTGTTTAGACCCGTCGGCTAAGGTTCTTTCGCACAGAAAGCGCTTTTTGTTTTCTCGTGCGGAAGGTTCTTAGACGGAAGGGTTTAGGAGGCGAAACTGGATCTAAAGAAAAGCGAAGACACAGGGGAGGAAAAAATGATGAAACAATCTGTTTCAGCTGAGCAAATTGAGTTGAAGTCAAGTTTACCAGGAAGCAAGAAAGTATATGTAGAAGGTACGCGTGAAGGCATGAAAGTACCAATGCGTGAGATTGCACAAAGCGATACAAATGGTGTGCCAAACCCGGCTATTCGTGTATATGATACGAGCGGTCCTTATACAGATCCGAATTACAAAGTGGAGTTAGAAAAGGGATTGCAGGCGCCGCGCCGCTCATGGATTGTGGAACGAGGAGATGTAGAGGAGTATGAAGGTCGTGAAGTGAAGCCGGAAGATGATGGGGTGAAAGTAGCGTCTACACATACGCCTGTATTCCCGCAAATGGGACGGAAGCCACTCCGTGCAAAAGACGGGGCAAATGTTACGCAAATGCATTATGCGCGTAAAGGGATCATCACACCGGAGATGGAATATGTAGCAATTCGCGAAGGTATGGAGCCGGAGTTTGTGCGGAAGGAAATCGCTGAAGGCCGCGCTATTTTACCAGCAAATATTAATCACCCAGAAGCAGAACCAATGATTATTGGCCGTAACTTCCATGTGAAAGTAAATGCGAATATTGGGAACTCAGCTGTTTCATCATCTATCGCTGAAGAAGTTGAGAAGATGACGTGGGCAACGCGCTGGGGTGCTGATACAATTATGGACCTTTCTACCGGGAAAAATATTCATACGACGCGTGAATGGATTATACGAAATGCTCCTGTACCAGTTGGAACAGTGCCAATTTATCAAGCGCTTGAAAAGGTAAACGGAATTGCCGAAGATTTAACGTGGGAAGTATACCGTGATACGCTAATTGAACAAGCAGAGCAAGGAGTAGACTACTTTACAATTCATGCTGGTGTACTGCTTCGTTACATTCCGCTTACAGCAAAGCGTGTAACAGGAATTGTATCACGCGGCGGTTCGATTATGGCGCAGTGGTGTTTATACCATCATCAAGAAAACTTCTTATACACACACTTTGAAGAAATTTGTGAAATTATGAAGAAGTACGATGTTTCCTTCTCTCTTGGAGATGGGTTACGCCCTGGTTCAATTGCGGATGCAAACGACGAAGCTCAATTTTCTGAGCTTGAAACATTAGGGGAACTTACGAAAATTGCTTGGAAGCATGACGTTCAGGTGATGATTGAAGGGCCAGGACATGTACCGATGCATTTAATTAAAGAGAATATGGATAAAGAACTCGACATTTGTCATGGTGCACCGTTTTATACGCTTGGACCGTTAACGACAGACATTGCACCTGGTTATGATCACATTACTTCGGCAATTGGTGCAGCGATGATTGGCTGGTTCGGTACAGCCATGCTTTGCTATGTAACACCGAAAGAGCATCTTGGCCTGCCAAACAAAGATGACGTTCGTGAAGGTGTCATTACGTATAAAATTGCTGCACACGCTGCTGATCTTGCAAAAGGTCATAAAACAGCACACGAGCGCGATGACGCTCTTTCAAAAGCACGCTTTGAATTCCGCTGGCGCGATCAATTTAATTTATCATTAGACCCTGAACGTGCAATGGAGTATCATGATGAAACATTGCCGGCAGAAGGAGCAAAGACAGCGCATTTCTGCTCTATGTGTGGTCCGAAGTTTTGTAGTATGAGAATTTCGCATGATATTCGTGAGTATGCGAAAGAGAATGATTTAGAAACAACAGAAGCAGTTGAGAAAGGTATGAAAGAAAAAGCAGAAGAGTTTAAAGAAGCAGGTAGTCAGTTATATAGATGAGTAGAAAGACTGAAATGAAAAACCTGAAGTATATAAATGCAAATTGAAAAACCGACATAAAGATCCCTTTTTTAGGGGTGGGCGAGAGCGTCTGGCTATGCATAGAAGCGGTCAGTGCCTTATTCTGCCGTGTGCGATATAAAACAAAGGTAGAAGGCAAGTGGAGAGCCTGCTTTGTTTTGTGTGCTAGGGTTTTAAATAGATTTATGTAGAAAGTACCTTTCTGAACACCTTTTCAATCTATGATCACGTGTACCTAACCTAATATAGATAATCATCCCCCTGCTGAGCGAGAGCAGGGGGATTTTGCTTTTCTGTATACTCATTTGCGAAGGAGTGGTATCCGAAATTATCATTTTTACTTATCGCCTTACCTCTGTCACCGTTTTATAGGGCGTTAGTATACAGAGAAATAGGGTAGTTTGAGCTAATGAGTGAAGACAAGCTGTACCCAGTAGAATAAGAGGAAGAGGGTTACGATTGTGGTGAGTGGAATGACAATTAAGGAGACGTTCAAGTAATCTTTCCATTTTATTTTAATTTTATTTTGCTTTAGGATATGCATCCAAATAAGAGATGCAAGTGTACCGATTGGTAATAACAATGATCCTATGTCGCTACCAATGATGTTTGCAAGGTAGATTGTTTTGAGGGTAATAGGATCTAATCCCATTTTTGTTAAGGTAATGGTTCCAATCATTAGGGCAGGATGGTTGTTAAAAATGTTTGATAGAATTGAAACGAGTCCGCCCATGATAAAACTTGCGTGCAATAAACTTTGATTCACAATCGGTTCGCATACTTGCACAAGCCAAGTTGTTAATCCAGCGTTATGGAGTCCGTAAATAATAACGTACATGGAAAAAGCAAAAACGAGAATGTGCCACGGTGTCTTTTTTAATATATCGACTGGATTTGTTCGTAAATAATACCATCTCCATAGGAGCAGAACGAGAGAGCCGATTACGGCAACAATTTCAATCGGAACTGCAAAGAATGAGGCAACGAAAAGGAGACAGCGCATAAGAAAGACAAACAGTAACACTTTTAACATAAATTTGGAGCGTTTGCTTTTTGTATCAATAGAATCTGTCCCTTTTAATGGGTGAAACTGTTTTGTGAAAAAGACTTCTTCAATGTCATAAGCGGATGTTGGTAGTTTTTTCGGTAATTTCTTTTTCACAACCATATACATGAGCCATGACATAAAGAGGAGCCCTAACGTTGCAGGTACAAACATCATCGCTGTGTGCATATAGAGTGTCATATGAACAATATTTAGTGCAATTAAATTTACAATATTACTAACGCCAATTGGAGCACTAGAAGCAGTTGCAATTAATGCGCCGCTTAATAAATATGGAATTTGTTGATGTGGTTTTAATTGGAGGTTTTTCAGAAGCAAAATTAAAATTGGTGTTGTTATTAAAATACTACCATCGTTATTAAACAACAATGTCATGAGAAAACAGAGTAATTGAATGTACCAATATAGACGACGCCCGGAGCCTTTTGCTAAGTTTGCGAGCCTGGCCGCTGCCCAGTGGAAGAAACCAAAACTTTCTAATATAACAGCCATAACAATTGTGGCCAGAATGGTAATAGAGGCGCCGCCGATTTTACCAATGATATCTGCAATGTCACTGCGTGATACGAGCCCGGTAATAATGATAATCCCCGCTCCAACTGCAGCTGGCCATGCTTCATTTAATCCTCTTGGCCGCCAGAAGATGATGAGCATGGTGAGGAGAAAAACGAAAACCGTAATCCAAATTTCAATACCCATAGCTAGCCTACCCTTCTTGATTCTTTAGTTTGAACAAGGGGATTTCAACTTGTCCGAGACTTTCTACTTAATTATATTCAAATTGTTAAAAGAAGGCTTGAGGCATTACACTAACTATTGTAAATATGGGCGTTTGATACTTTAGGGAAAAGACATAGCATATAGGGAATATTGAATGAAAATAGGCGCATATCCAGTATGTGCCTATTAGGTATTTATAAGAGAAAAGTTGCTACGTGCATCTACCTAATTTTCTTTTGGTAGGTAAATGTGGAGAGAAATATGCTACTTATTTCGTGGTAGATGATGTTTGACTAAGTATTTTTATTATATAACCGATAAAAAACTTTTTTTTAGATGGGCGGGAGCGAGTGGAAGTTTCACTTTATATTTTGTTGAAACGCCGATATATCACAAATAACGTCGATATATCGGCAGCCTCTGTAGTGAACCGTTCGTTTCACTTTAAAAATGATCGATCTTTCAAGAATAAGTTCCAGAAGAAGATGAATCCTGGTAATAAAATTGCGATCCCGATTGCATAGAGGACGAGCAGTGCATAAAACGTTTCTGTCGTTGTAAAACTTGTGAACACGGTCACTTCTGGGTAAATAATATACGGAAGATGTGCAACGCCGTAAGCATAGCTTGCAAATCCATACTGGGCAACGACAGAAAGAACAGCGATACGCGGCCAGCCTAGTATTCCTTGTTTTTTGTTCGTCCACCAAAGTGAGGAATAGCCAATGATAAAAAAGATAATTGAGATTGTAAACCATAGGAACTGTTTAATTAAACCATCCATGAGCCAATGTGTTTCCGGTTCCATTACGACAAGTGCGATGATAGCGGTGACAAGCGTGGCAGGGCCGAGTAAGATGGCATTTCTTCGATAGAGACGATATGTATCTTGAGATCCTTGTTCGCTAGCAAAGTCAGCGAGAAAGAGTGCTGATAAAAAGAGTTCGGATGTTAAGCCAAAGAGCATGTACCAATATACGACCGGGCTTGATAATAACTTTCCATATAGTAGCGTTTCTTTCCCGTTAGCAGTCGTAATGAAAGCTCCTTCTGTTACAGGGAGAACTGTAATTAAGAGAGCCGGAATTAATAGACCTGTAATGCCTGAAATCGTGCGCAGTACACGCTCGTACTTTGGCACAGAGTAAGCGAACACCATAAAGGTACTGCGAATGGCAACGAGAATGAGAATTAAGGTAACAGGTACAAACATTGCTGTTGCAAGTGTAAATGCAGCCTTTGGAAAGAAGCCGAGAAACGCGACAACGACAAAGACTAGAAATGTATTCGTAACTTCCCACGTTGGAGACAAGTAGCGATTCGCAAGTTTTCCAGCAAGTGTTGGATGCTTTGCGTATACCATCCCCCAAAAGCCAGCTCCGAAATCAATTGAGCCTAAAATACTGTATACAAAAATGACAGCCCAGAGAATGATAATAGCGATACTTGCTTCATGCATGTGAATCCCCCCTGTTCGTTTGTAAGTCGGCCTTTAATGGATGGCGTTTAAAGAATGTTCGTAATACGAAAATAGTTAAAGCACCAAGTGCAATATAAAGGATGACAAATACGATGAATAATGGTCCGACGAAATCGGCGCGCGTGGCAGCATCTGTCGTCCGCTGAAAACCGTAAATCGTCCAAGGCTGCCGGCCGCTGCAGCTGAAAATCCAGCCGAATTCAATGCCAAGAAGCATAATCGGACCGCAAGCCGCAATGGCCCAAAGCATCCATTTTGGCAATTGTCCTCCTTTTTTTCGGTAAATGAAGTACCAATATCCAAGTGCAATTGCAGCGACGGCGAATGTAAATGTAGCCGCTCCGACCATTAAATCAAAGAATAGATGTGTGTAAAAAGGCGGCCACGTTTCTTGTGGAAATTCATTTAATCCTTTTACAACTGTATTTGGAGACAGACCGACTAACATACTGAGCAGGTTTGGAAATTCAATTGCGTATTTTAATTTGTTTGTTTCTGGATCGAGAATGCCTCCAACGGCTAGCGGTGCATGTGACTGTGTCTGAAATAATGCTTCTGCTGCTGCTAATTTCTCCGGTGAGTGCTCATGCAAGGCAATCGCAGATTCATGTCCAGAAAGCCACATAATTGCGCCTGTAATAAATGTGATGATTAAACCTAAATATAATCCTTTTTTATGATAGGTAATTTCCTGTGCACTTTTATTTCGTTTTAATAATTTAAACCCGGCAATCGAAGAGATGACAGCAGCTCCTGTTGCATAAGCTGTAATGACAACATGAATGGAGCTTGTGAAAAAGCTTGGATTAAAAAAGGCTTTCCAAGGATCAACATTATAGACTGAACCGTCTGCAGCCATTGAAAATCCCGCTGGTGTATTCATCCATGTATTTGCTGATGTAATAAGTACAGCAGATGCAGTTGCCCCGAACATCACAAAAAAGAGCGATATTAATCGCATAAATGGTGGTAATTTATCTGCAGCATACACATAAATGGACATGAACAATGCTTCTAGGAAGAAGGCAAAAATTTCAATTTGAAATGGGACGGAAATGACTTGTCCGACAATCTTCGCAAAGCCAGGCCAAAGTAAGGAAATTTGGACGCCCACAATTGTTCCTGTTGGAATGGCAACACCAAGAAGAATCGCAAATGCTTTCGTCCATCTTTTTGCCATCACAGAGTAATCGGGGTCCTTTTTCCAGTGATATAATACCTCGCTTATAAAAATCATTAAGGAAAGACCAATTCCTAGCGTTGCAAAAATAATATGGAAGGCTAATGATGATCCAAAGAAAGCGCGTGATAATGTAACAGTATCCATATGCCTACTCCTCTTCTTTTTTGCCATTATTTTCTTACCATTATGGAAAAATTATTCAAAAAAGTGACAAAAAATATGTATGTACTTTAGGAAAGATTATGATATTATAATGTTGAAATGTTCAGGGAATAAATAAAAAGAAGAATTAACATTTTAGAATTGTACTTTGAAGAAAAATATTTTATAATTCTTGTACGAACATAAGTTCTATTTGTTTGGTTTTTACAAACTATACAAGTCAGAAACGCTAATGTTTACTGGATTTAGTCTTATTCATGAAACGGAGGGGAAAGTTTTCATGTATCCAGAAATCATTAAAAAAATGGCATTTTCGAAAGAGCATAAAGATTTATTGTTAAAGCTATATAATAAAGAAATTACAAGGCGTGAATATGATCGTCTCGTACAAGCATTATATCGGCCGGCAAAAGAGAGTGTGTAAAATCCATTCCTAGTGATTGGATAACTTCATTCTATAGCAATAAAGGAAAAGAGGTAATCTGAAAAGGTTACCTTTTTTATATGGTGATGGTTGGTACCTTAACGAGGCACGTTAAAAACAGCAAGTAATGGCTACTTGCTGTTTTTTAATGCTATTTGCAAAATAGTAAGTCCTTCTTGATGGAAGCTTCACTTAATGATAAAGAAAGTGAGAGAAAGCGAATGTAGCATAGAGAATTTTTTGTTCATATGCTCGTCATATGAGAATTCCCCTAGACATATATATAGGTTAGCTTAACCTTATGGGGAGCTATAAGAGCTAATGAGAAAGGGGGGCGTCATATGAATATTTTGCTGTGCTGTGCTGCTGGCATGTCAACGAGTTTGCTTGTAACAAAGATGGAGAAAGCAGCAGAGGCGCAAGGGATAGAAGCTAGAATTTGGGCTGTATCTGGGTCGGAAGTGCGTAATCATATTGATGAAGCAGATGTATTATTACTCGGCCCGCAAGTGCGCTATCTATTACCGAAAATGCAAGAGCTCTGTAAAGAAAAAGGTGTACCCGTGAATGTCATTCAATCTGTACACTACGGACTTTGTAATGGGGAAGCGGTGTTACAAGCAGCATTGTCAATGAAGGCATAAGGGGAGTGGAGAGGATGACGGGATTTTTAGAGAGATACGTTATGCCTGTAGCAGGAAGAATCGCGGAGCAGCGTCATTTACAAGCTGTTCGAGACGGAATTATTTTAACGATGCCTTTCTTAATTATCGGATCCTTTTTCTTAATTATTAGTGCGTTGCCGATACCTGGATATAATGATTTTATGGCCAATTTATTTGGATCGGGCTGGCAAAAAGCATTAGGGTATCCGGTAAGTGCCACATTTAATATTATGTCTTTAATCGCCACTTTTGGAATCGCTTACAGATTGGCAGAACAGTATAAAGTAGATGCATTAGCATCAGGGGCGTTGTCACTTGTATCTTTCTTATTAGCAACACCATTTCAAGTTTCACATATTGCAGAAACGACGAAGGAAAGTATTTTAGTAGAAGGTGTGATTCCAACTGTACTTACTGGCAGCCAAGGTTTATTTGTGGCGATGATTTTAGCACTTATATCTACAGAAATATACCGCGTTATTATACAGAAAAATATTGTGATTAAAATGCCAGAAACAGTACCGCCAGCAGTGTCGCGTTCGTTTGTTGCACTGATTCCTGGTTTTGTTGTGATTACTGTAGTATGGATTTTACGGTTAATTCTAGAACACACTTCATTTGGAAGTATTCATAATATTGTGGGACAATTGCTACAAGCGCCGCTTAGCACACTGGGTGCTAGTATATTTGGAGCTGTGATTGCGATTATTCTTATTCAATTATTGTGGGCATGCGGGATTCACGGAGCGGCCATTGTTGGCGGAGTGATGGATCCAATTTGGCTCTCATTAATGGATCAAAACCGCGTCGCCTTTCAAGCTGGGCAGGAAGTACCAAATACAATTACAAAGCAATTCTTTGATTTATGGATTTATATGGGTGGTTCTGGTGCAACGCTCGCACTTGTCATAGCGATGTTACTATTTGCACGAAGTCAGCAATTAAAAAGTTTGGGCAGGCTATCTATTGGACCAGGTATTTTTAATATTAATGAGATGGTGACATTTGGAATGCCGATTGTGTTAAATCCCCTTCTTCTGATTCCATTTATCCTTGTTCCCCTTGTTCTAACGATTGTGACTTATTTTGCGATGGAATGGGGATTTGTGGCGCGGCCAAGCGGCGCAGCTGTACCGTGGACAACACCGATTCTGTTTAGCGGCTATTTAGCAACGGGCGGTAAGATTTCAGGTGTTGTGATGCAGTTAGTAAACTTCTGCTTAGCTTTTTTCATCTATTTCCCGTTCTTAAAAATGTGGGATAAGCAAAAGTTGGCAGAAGAAAAGGGGGAGCAATAGAGGGAAATGGATACGATAGAGACAACGGCTTTTCATTTAATTTTACATGGGGGAAATGCGAGAAGCTCAGCGATGGAGGCAATTCAATTTGCAAAACAAGGAAAACTTTCCGAAGCGGACGGAAAATTGCAAGAAGCAGACAGCGAGTTAAAGGAAGCGCATCGCTTACAAACAACATTGATTCAACAAGAGGCAGGCGGCGAACGGGTCGAACTTACGTTACTGTTCGTTCATGCGCAGGATCACCTTATGAATGCTATAACAATGAAGGAATTAGCGAGTGAGTTTGTTGATTTATATAGGAAGATGTTAGATAGAAAATAGGCCTTGCGGGTGCAAGGTCTTTTTTATGTATTGAAAATGACAAGTTAAACAAATAACTGGACCACTTATGTACATATCCATTTATTTTTTTCACATTTATGTAAAAATGAAGTAGTAAAGGGGGGGGCGATATGAAGGTTCATATTGATTTAGACCCAGCACATGAAGAACTAGAAATCGTGATAAGGACGAAAGAAATGACTGAAGATGTTCAGCACATTTTGAAAATATTAGAAGGGGGGACGATCAAGCAAATTGTTGGAATAGAAGATCAGCAGTTTTATTTATTGGAGTTTAAGGAAATATATTGGTTCTATTCGGAAGGCAGAAAGGTATTTGCCCAAACGACAAAAGGAAACCTTGAAGTAAAACACCGGTTGTATGAATTAGAGAGTGCCTTACAGCGAGAAGGATTTGTTAGGTTCTCAAAATCGACAATTGCAAATATAAAGCATGTGAAAAGTTTTGAAATGTCGTTTAGTGGCAGCATGTGTGCTCATTTTTCAAATGGGATGAAAGAGTACGTTTCGCGAAAATATGTTCCGCTTATTAAAGAAGTTTTGAATATAGGAGGTTAGTATGATGATGGATAGAATAGGTGCAAAGTTGGCAGCTGGTATGGGGATGGCGATGTTTTATAGCTTATTATTTTTGGGGATCGGTTATGCGAATGGGATGGAGACAATAGAGATAAGGACATTGTTAATTCAACTTGTTGCAGCAAATATAATTGGGATGATCTTCTCTGTTGCTTCTTTTGTTTTTGAGAGGGAAGAATGGAGCCTGTTAAAACAAACAATCATTCATTTCATTATATTACTAGGAACATTTCTTCCAGCGGCAGTATGGATGGGATGGGTTCCTAATCATGTAAGTGCCATTCTCATTTGCGTAGGAAGCTTTATTATCATTTACTTCATGATATGGTTTGCAATGACAATGTATTGGAAGAAAAAGATTGAGAATTTAAATAATCAGCTTAAATAGAAAAGAGAAAAAAGTACGCCAGGTGTGAAAAGCACTTGGCGTACTTTTTAATTGCTTTAGCTGAAGAAGCACGGGAAACGATGAATGAAGCGCATCATTTCCAATATGAGCTCATACAATCAGAAGCAAGAGGAGAAAAAATAGAAATTACAGTACTACATTGAATAAACTTTCTAGTTATAAAAAAATCAATGCGAAAGGGGAACGTGTAGTATGTGTGGAATAAAAATTACAACAATTGGCGGTGGCTCTAGTTATACACCGGAGTTAATTGAAGGTTTTATTAAGCGCTATCATGAACTTCCTGTTCGTGAAATTTGGTTAGTTGATGTGGAAAAAGGAAAAGAAAAGTTAGAGATTGTTGGTAACTTAGCAAAGCGTATGGTGAAAAAAGCAGGAGTTCCAATTGATATTCATCTTACACTAGATCGCCGCGAAGCGTTAAAAGATGCGGACTTTGTTACAACACAATTTCGCGTTGGGTTATTAGCAGCGCGCGGAAAAGACGAAGCCATCCCGTTAAAATATGATGTGATCGGCCAGGAGACAAATGGCCCTGGCGGTTTATTTAAGGGCTTAAGAACGATTCCTGTTATTTTAGATATTTGTAAAGACATAGAGGAGCTTTGTCCAAACGCATGGTTAATTAATTTTACAAATCCAGCGGGGATGGTAACAGAAGCTGTTCTTCGCTATACAAACATTCAAAAGGTTGTCGGGTTATGCAACGTTCCGATCGGGATTCATATGGGATTAGCAAAGATTCTCGATGTAGATCCAAGCCGTGTACATGTTGATTTTGCGGGTTTAAACCATATGGTGTATGGATTGGATGTCTATTTAGATGGTGTGAGCGTCATGGACCGTGTGCTGGAATTAGTAACAGATCCAGAGAAACAAATTACGATGCAAAATATTGCAATGCTTGATTGGGAACCCGATTTCATTCGCGCGCTTTGTGCAATTCCATGCCCATACCACCGTTATTACTACAAAACACGCGAAATGTTAGAAGAAGAAAAGCAAGCGTCACTGGAAAATGGTACACGTGCAGAAGTGGTGAAGAAGCTAGAGAATGATCTGTTTGAACTGTATAAAGATCCGAATTTAGATAGTAAACCACCGCAACTAGAAAAACGCGGCGGAGCATATTATAGTGATGCTGCATGCAGCTTAATTACGTCTATTTACAACAATAAAGGTGATATTCAGCCTGTAAATACAAGAAATAATGGTACAATCGCAAGTTTACCAGCTGATTCTGCTGTTGAAGTAAACTGCGTCATTACAAAGGATGGCCCAAAGCCGATTGCGGTTGGGGACTTACCAATACCAGTTCGTGGTTTAGTACAACAAATTAAATCGTTTGAACGCGTAACAATTGAAGCCGCTGTAACAGGTGATTACCATAAAGCGTTGCTGGCGATGACGATTAATCCGCTTGTCCCATCTGATAAAGTGGCAAAACAAATGTTAGATGAAATGCTGGAAGCTCATAAAGAGTATCTTCCGCAATTTTTCAAGAAAGTGGAAAACTAAAAGCGGCGCAGTTCAGCTCGCTTTTTTTCAGTTTGAATTCAAATTGAAAAAACCCCTTTCTTTTTTAGGTGGTCGAGAGGGACTGGCCGCGTGTAGAAGCGGTCAGGGCCTTTTTCTGCCACGTGTCATGTGAAAAAAAATGTAGGGAATGAGTGTAGGTGACTTTTTGTGTTGTGTACCAGGAAAGTATCTATTGAAGAATTAAAATAGATGTATATAGGAGGGGACGTAATGATTCAATTAATTGTAAACGCAGATGACTTCGGATTAACACGAGGGGTAAACTACGGTATTATTGACGCGCACGTGAATGGGCTTGTTAATTCTACAACGATGATGATGAATATGCCGGGGGTAGAACATGCAGTGCAACTAGCGAAGGAATATAAGACGCTTGGAGTTGGTGTGCATCTTGTATTAACTGCAGGAAAACCGCTTCTTTCTGATGTACTCTCTCTTGTGAAAAAAGATGGTTCGTTTCATTCGCAAAGTACCGTGTGGGAAGGAAGGATAGATCCATATGACGCCGAGCGAGAGTGGGCCGCGCAAATTGAAAAGTTTTTATCATATGGCTTAACACCGACGCATCTTGATAGTCATCATCACATTCACGCACTGCCAATTTTGCATGACGTCTTAGAGCGATTAGCAGAGAAATATCATCTTCCGGTGCGCCGCTGTGAACAAGAGTGTGCAGTACGCCCATTTTCTGATGTGTTTTTTCACGATTTTTACGGAGATGGTGTAACGAGCGATTACTTTACAAAACTAAATGGGCGTGTACAGGACGGGATAACCGTTGAAGTTATGGTGCATCCAGCTTATATAGATGCAGAGCTGGTGAAACGTTCGTCTTATGTCATGAAGCGTGTTGAAGAGTTACGTATTTTAACAGAGAGTAAGCTTCCAAGTGGGATGGAGCTTGTGAAGTTTTAGGAGTGGTAAAGGAATGAAATTGACCAAAAAAGTCCACTTTTCGGTGTGATCCAGTTCTAGTGAATGGGCGATTCGCATGTTGAACGTTGTCGTAAGGTCTTTATACCTTGTCGAATCGCCGATAAATGTATCATTTCCGCCGATATATCTGGTGTGCTCCTATTATTATTTTGTCCAAAGTTTTACTGATTCTAAATCACTAGTTGAATATTTCTTTTTTCCGTAACGGACTTTTTCATAGATCGGTATAATATTTGTTGGCTTATTAAGCCTTAATAGCCACTGCTGCAAGGTCTCACATGGTTTTCTTTTGTTATGTTTGGGTAGCTTTTTTTCCCATTTTATTAGTTCTAGTCGGATTTCATTGTGAATCGAATGGATGTCATTGTTATGTTCATCTGCTATTGTAGTAGTTTCTTTGTGAGTTTGTTGTATAGAATGTACATTAGAAATGGATTCGGCTGATTTCTTCTTTTTGAAATATAGGAAAGCAAGAATGATAGTTGATGTGATAATTATGATGGTTATCCATGATTTTTTGTTATTTTGAATGGTTTTATTAATAGTATCTAAAATCTTATCTAAAATCTTATCCTTCCACGACATTTGAATTGGGGATTCTTTATCGTTATCATCGCTTTCAATTTCTGTTGGGTCACCATGTGGTGCTGGTAGTTGTGGTGCCCGATCTACTTCATAGTCAGTGTATTGTCCCCAGCCTATGAATTTTCTAAACTCCTGTTGTGTAAATAAAGAAAATGTAGATAGTCCCCATGAAATGATTACAAACATCACAACAATAATCATTCGAGAGAACCAGAGCCGATTTTTAGGCATGCGCAATGCAACTGCTACTAAAAACATATACAAATGTATACTCTTAGAGTTTTCTTGCTTCTACGAACCCCATTTCGATACTATCTTGCTACTTTGGTTTATATGGTTCTCCACAGGCGTTAATTCCGATGTAACCCACCGTACATATATAAGTTAGTATGGTATATTCTTTTGCTTGTAAAAGGTTGATGGATGCGTTTAAATCTCTATCTATTTCATTTCCACACTCGCATGTAATTTTTGTACTCTAAGAATATTTTTATCTATATTCGCTCTTTTGTTAGTAGCAGATTTTTCACCTCTCTTTTTTAGATTTTTATACTTTCGCGATAAAGAGCGCTGCTCACGTTTTAATTTTCTTTCTAGCTTTCTTACTTTTCCTGTTTTGTTAATGTTTTCATGAACTTCCCCATTACTACAAATAGCAAAATCTTTAATCCCTAAATCAATCCCTAATCCTGTTTCTTCTAGCTTTGGTTTTACTTGTGTTTCCTCTACTTCACAAAGTATGGATACATAATATCTCCCTGCTTTTTGAGAAACTGTCCCGCTTTTCACAATGGCGTTTTTAGGGATATAACCTTACTCTTTCAATCTTACAAAGCCAAGAGTAGGTATTTTCACTCGATGTCTTTCAATCGTCCAGTCTGTTTTGTTATTTTTAGGGAAGTAGCATTTTACATCTTGCTTTTTCTTCTTTTTATACTTAGGGAATTTAGATAGTCCTTTGAAAAAGTTTTTAAATGCTTTTTCTCCGTTCATAATCGCTTGTTTTGTAGCTTTAGAAGATACTTCTTTTATCCAAGATTTATCTGGATTACTAGGTATAAATTCGTTGTTTAACCACTTGGAAAAATCCATACCACTTACAAATCTACCTTCTATTTCTAAATTTGTTTGCTGTATAGATCGTAACATAATTTGTAAGAACAATAAATTGAATATTAAGAAAACTATAATGATAAAATCCCCCATACATTTGATTGTAAGGAGGGCGTAAAACTAGCTTTTATAGTACCGACAAAATCATCCCGCTGATCGCACCAATTATAACAATAACCCCCGGCGGCATTTTCCAAAAGGCAAGCATTGTAAATAAGAGTAATGCGACAACGAAATCAGCGGGCTCTATAACCGAGCTTGTCCAAATTGGATGATAAAAAGCGGCGAGTAAAATGCCGACAACCGCTGCATTTATACCAAACATAGCTCCTTGTACGTACGGTTTGCGGCGCAGTGCATCCCAAAAAGGCAATACGCCGACAACGAGTAAGAAGGCGGGAAGAAAAATAGCAATTGTCGCAATTGTTGCCCCGGCGGCTCCGTTCATAATTGCTCCGATATAAGCGGCGAATGTAAATAATGGTCCAGGAACGGCTTGCGTCATTCCATAACCAGCGAGAAATTGTTCTTTCGTTATATAGCCATTTGACACAAATTCATTTTCTAGGAGCGGAAGAACAACATGACCGCCGCCAAAGACGAGAGAACCTGAGCGATAGAAACTATCAAACATAGCAATCCAGTGCGAGAAAGGGCGTAATATCGGTAATAGTATGAATAAGAGAAAGAACAAAGATAGGCATAGCGCTGCGACTTTGCGTGAGATGGGAATAGATATTTCTGTTTCAGTTGTTATTGTGTGCTCCCTGTATAAGAGCCATCCCACGATGCTCGCGAATAGAATAACGATGATTTGTATCCAAGATGTTTGGAATAATAGAACGATAGCCGCTGCGATAACTGCAATCGTTGCGCGGCTCCGGTCTGGTGTTAGCTTTTGCACCATTCCCCATAATGCATGAGCGACAATCGCTACGGCCACTAGTTTTAAGCCGTGAATCCATCCCGCGTGTGCAATATCAATCTGCTGCAGTAACGAAGCAAACAGGACGAGCGCAAGAACGGAAGGGAGCGTAAATCCAAGCCAAGAAACAATAGCTCCAAGTATACCACCCCGTGATAATCCAATTCCGATTCCAACTTGACTACTAGCGGGGCCGGGAAGGAATTGACAAAGTGCTACAAAATCGGCATAGCTTCTTTCATCCATCCATTTTCGCTTCTGAACGTATTCGTTATGAAAATAGCCAAGATGTGCAACAGGTCCTCCGAAGGAAGTGAGTCCAAGTTTTGTGGAAATGAGAAAGATTTCCGTTAATATTTGTAAGTGTTTTGCGATACTTTGTTTAGAATTCATAGTGATAGGAGTCACCTTTTTCTCGAATAAATTTTTCTATAAATCTAGCGACCGCTTCTATACACGGTCAGACGCTCTCGCCCACTAAAAAAAGGGGCAGTTTTCCAATTTGTACTTATATATCATATCGAATCTATGTAAATAGGAAAATGACAAGAATGTAATGAATATGTAAAATTGCATATTTGAGAAGTAACTTTTTATGTTACAGTGAAAACGTAAGAAGATAGCCTCCTAACTATCTTTGAGCCAACGGATAATAGTTCTGCAAAATGACTTGTCATTGAGAAAGAACGAAAGGAACCTCTTCATTGAGGTTTTTTTGTTTTTTTCTTCTTTCTGAACGAATTGATTTTTAATAAAGGAATTCATTATAAAAACCACTTCAATCAATTTCAAGTGCTTTTCAATTGGTTGAAGTGGTTTTTATTTTCACATGTTTTAAGGTATTTTTTGTGGTTATATCAAAATATATAAATATGATTTAATATTTCGACATATAAGTCGCTGTTATGCAGAATAATCATGACCTGCACTTGCTTGCTCCCTTTGTTTTAAAGCACTGCATGTGGCAGGAAAAGGCCCTGCCCACTCCTGTGCACGGCCAGATGCTCTTGTCCTCCCGTAAAAAGAAAGTGGTTTTATGTCGGTTTTTTAATTTATATACATATAAAAGTTGAACAGCTTTAGTAGAGGCTAAAGCTGTTACAATCTCGCATCCTTCCAAAAATTAACTTCTAAATGAGAGGAAGGATTGTAAGGGAGAAGTGTATATCCTTGTGAATGAAGATAGTCAATGACTTTTGGTAAGATTTGTACAGTGACATTTGAATCATGCATTAAAATGACTTCGACTGGATTATCACTTTGATTTATTACTCGTTCCAATACGGCAGATGGATTATGAGCGCTTTTCCAATCGTATGTATCGATTGTCCAGTCCCACATTTTATAGCGAGATGCAACGAGAGCGTCGCGATAATTTTTCTT
The DNA here is from genome assembly GCF_044543425.1 of Bacillus sp. NPDC077411. Taxonomy (NCBI): domain Bacteria; kingdom Bacillati; phylum Bacillota; class Bacilli; order Caryophanales; family Bacillaceae; genus Bacillus; species Bacillus sp. NPDC077411. The sequence continues at coordinate 202,310 of NZ_JBITWA010000004.1, forward strand.
TAAATAGGGCATGCTGCCATAAGGAACACGAACGAGGTGTGTGTCAATTCCAGTGATGACCCGAACAATCTCCCGAGCTTGTTCCATTTCAGAAACTAAAATAGAGGGATCACCATTATAGAGGTACTTTGCATTATGAGACATACTATGTAATCCGAGATAATGACCTTCTTCAATGATTCGCTTTGTTGTTCGAGGGTAACGAGAGACGCGTCCACCGATAACAAAGAAAGTTGCTTTTCCATTTTTTTGCTTTAAGATATTTAAAATTTGTGCTGTATATTTGTTTGGTCCATCATCAAATGTCAAATAAGCCACTTTTGTTTGCGGAGTAGCTGTATATTGATGAGGCAGTTGTGTTTCAAAATGAGAGATAGGGCGATTCTCATGTGAAGGTACAACAGCAGCCTGCATAGGTGATAGAAAACATAAGATGATAGTAGAAAACAAACAAATAAGTAAAAGTGTTCGCTTAATCATGATGCTCACCCTAATTTGAAGATTGTACTGTTATCTTGCTCCAAGGTGGGTATTCTCAAACGAACTATATTTTGGAAAACAAAAAAACAGGAGAATTTCTTTAGAGAGATTGTCCTGTTTGTATATTTTTATTGTGTATTGGTTATATTACTTTTATTCTTCACGTCTTTTTACTTTTTTATAGACTGAAATAATTGGTTTATAGCGATCATGGACAAGACCGATAATCTCTGCCACAATTTCAGTAATTAAAATAAGAAGGAATAGAAGAACAATGGAGAGCCATAATGTTGCTTTTGAAAAAATAATGGCATTCACACTAAAGAAAATACCAAATGCATAAATAATTAGCACCGTTGTTCGATGAGAGAACCCTATTGCGAGTAAACGGTGATGCAAATGCGATTTATCTGGTGCTGAAATTGGTTTCTTATTTACAACGCGGCGAATAATCGCAAATGTTGTATCAAAGATTGGTACCCCTAAAATAATGATTGGAACGATAAAGCTAAACAATGTTACGCTTTTGTATAGGCCAAGTAATGATAGTACCGCAATACAATATCCTAAAAACAGAGCCCCTGTATCTCCCATAAAGATTTTCGCTGGATGAAAGTTATAGAATAAAAATCCAATTGTACTTGCTAATACGATGAGTGCAAGCGGTAAAATGATTGCACTACCGGCACCAGTTACACTAGTAGCAGCCATGTAAGCTAACGTTGCAAGAACAATGGAAGAAATGCCAGCTGATAGTCCGTCAAGTCCGTCAATTAAATTAATAGCATTTGTAATACCAACAATCCAAAACACTGTAATTGGATAAGATAGCCATCCAAGTTCAGTTTCTCCTAAAATTGGAATGTAAAGCACTGGTATTTGTAAGTTTTTCACGATTAACAATGCGACTGCAAGTTGTCCGCCGAATTTTACTTTTGCAGATAATTCATACATATCATCTAATATCCCAATGATAATGATGATGACAGCACCTATACTAATCGATACGATCCGCTGTTCATACAAGCCGCTAACGAAGCATCCTATAACAACTCCGATAAAGATTGCCAGTCCGCCAAGACGAGGCATAATGTTTTGATGTACTTTACGAGCATTTGGCTTGTCTGTTGCCCCAATCTTAAAGGCTAATTTAATTACGAAAGGGGTAGCAATCAGTACGGTAATGAACGATGCCAAAACTGCATAAATAATTCGTGAGTCCATTAATACCCCACCTTTTATATTTTAACGTATTGAAATCTCTCTTTTACTTCAAAATTCAATATATGTTTTTGGCTCATAACATATGGTATCATAAAAAGAGTGGATTTCAATCTTTTTTTCGCGTGACTTTAAATTGTAATAACTGAAATATATGACATTTTTAAAGCGAATTATAGATGAAAAATTAGTCTTAATATGGATGTTTTACAGAAAAATATGTATGTTCCTTATTTAATTATATGAAGGTTATGATAGGATTGTGTAAATATATGTGTTGAGGGAATAGCAGAATAAAGGTGGATGCTTTTCGTGTTACGTGCTATTAGAAGAAGGTTGATTTTACAGGTAGGAATTGCTGTATAATTAATATAGAGCTATATAATGATATATTTTTTATAGGGGGAGAAACCATGATTTTAGTTGTTGGTGGAGCAGGATATATCGGAAGTCATACAGTAAAACAATTGTTAGATCAAAAATTTGAAGTGGTTGTATTAGATAACTTATCAACTGGTCATCGTGAAAGTGTTGATGAGAGAGCGATCTTAGAAGTAGGAGATTTAAGTAACGCGGCAGATTTAGATCGTGTATTTAGTAACTATTCTATTGATGCTGTTATGCATTTTGCGGCAAATAGTCTTGTTGGTGAATCTGTTTCCAATCCATTGAAATATTATAAAAATAACGTGACGGCAACGATTACGTTGCTAGAGAAAATGATGGAGCATGGGGTAACATCATTTATTTTCTCTTCAACAGCGGCAACGTATGGAATTCCGGAGACAGATATGATTACAGAAAAAACTGCAACAAATCCAATCAATACATATGGACGCTCTAAATTAATGGTTGAGCATATTTTACAAGATTTTCATGCTGCTTATGGCATGAAATATGTTGTACTTCGCTACTTTAATGCAGCGGGAGCTCATGTATCAGGAACAATTGGAGAAGATCATACGCCAGAGACACATTTAATTCCGCTTGTGCTGCAGCACTTATTAGGAAAACGTGAATCGATTGCTGTCTTTGGTACGGATTATGATACACATGATGGTACTTGTGTTCGCGATTATATTCATGTGACAGACTTAGCGGAAGCGCACATTTTAGCGCTGCAAAGTTTACAAAATGAACAAAAAACAAATGAAGTATACAACTTAGGAAACGGAAAAGGCTTTTCTGTAAAAGAAGTAATTGAAACGTGTGAACGTGTAACTGAGAAGAAAGCAAATGTGATTCACGCAGAGCGCCGCGCGGGAGATCCAGCAAGGCTTATCGCTTCATCAGAGAAGATTTATAACGAATTAGGTTGGAAGGCAAGGTATTCGCTTGAAGAAATGATTCAAACAGCTTGGGAATGGCATACATCCCATCCGAATGGATATAGTAAGTAAAAACAAGTCAGCTGCTTACCTGCAGCTGACTTGTTTTTTTACAAAAGCTTAAAAATGAAGCGAAGGATGTCTCATATAATAAAGTGAAACGAACCATAAGGAGGAGGTGTGTGTATGAAAATTACGGTGGTAGGTACTGGATATGTCGGGTTAGTGACAGGGATTGGATTAGCGACACTCGGGCACTCTGTGACTTGTTTTGATATTGATGAACAGAAAATACGGTTGTTAGAGGAAAATGAACTGCCGATATATGAACCGGGGTTACAAAAATTATTGGAAGATGCTGTTTTAAAGCAGAAGCTATCGTTTACTTCAAAGAGAGAAGAAGCTTACGAGGCAGTTGAGTATATTTTTGTGGCGGTTGGTACACCTTCCTACTCAGATGGATCTGCAAATTTAACACATATTGTAAATATGTGCAGTGATATTGGGATGTATGCTAAACAAGATGTGATCGTTGTGACAAAAAGTACGGTTCCTGTTGGAACAAATGATGCTATGAAAGAATGGATTCAGGCGGCATTGCAAACAGATATAAGTGTCCATCTTGTATCAAATCCGGAGTTTTTACGAGAAGGCTGCGGCGTGCACGATTTCTTTCATGGTGATCGTATTGTAATTGGAGCGGAAAAAACAGAGATTGCGAAGCGGGTTGCGAATCTTTATAAGTCGTTGTCAATTGAAGTGTTTACAACGGATATACGTAGTGCGGAGATGATTAAGTACGCATCGAATGCCTTTTTAGCGACGAAAATTAGCTTTATCAATGAAATTTCAAGTATATGTGAAAAAGTACAAGCTGATGTGACAGAAGTGGCAGCTGGGATGGGGATTGATAAACGAATTGGTCCTCATTTTCTGCAAGCGGGTATTGGGTATGGCGGTTCTTGTTTTCCGAAAGATACAAATGCACTTGTGCAAATTGCAGGTAATGTGGCTCATGATTTTAGGTTGCTAAAAGCGGTTATTGAAGTGAATAATAAGCAGCAAGCTTCACTTGTGGAAAAAGCAGAAAAGGTCATGAATTTACAAGGGAAACGAGTTGCTGTTCTCGGTCTTTCGTTTAAACCAAATACAGATGATATACGAGAAGCTCCGTCTCTTCTAATTATTGAGCAGTTATTGGCACGAGGAGCTCATGTTATTGTGTATGATCCGAAGGCGATTTTACATGCAAAGCGCATCTTTATGAACCGAGTACAATATAGCATGGATATAAGCGAAGCAATTATAAAAGCGGACGTAGCATTTATTGTAACGGAGTGGGAAAGTATTCGAACGTATCCGATTGCGAAATATGTACAGCTTATGAATGAGCCAATTGTATTTGACGGAAGAAATTGTTATGCATTAGAAGAAGTGGAGCAATATGCTGTTGATTACTATTCCATTGGTAGAAGGGTAATTCGAAAGCGAGATGTTTCACATATCTTTTAGGAAATATTTCCTTTTGTCATTTCAGATTCTCATATATAATAACAATTGTTATCGTACATGATGAATTGAGACATTGAAAGAAGAGAGGAATTGAATATGACAGAGCGCATTAAAGTAATGACGATTTTTGGAACGCGTCCGGAAGCTATCAAAATGGCTCCTCTCGTGTTAGAATTGCAAAAACATTCACAGCAAATTGAGTCTATTGTGACAGTAACAGCGCAACATCGTCAAATGCTGGATCAAGTGTTAGATATTTTTGATATTAAGCCGAATTATGATTTAAATATTATGAAAGACCGTCAAACGTTAATTGATATTACAACTCGTGGTTTAGAGGGTTTAGATAAGATTATGAAAGAAGCGAAACCAGACATCGTTCTTGTACATGGTGATACAACGACAACATTTATTGCAAGTCTTGCTGCCTATTATAATCAAATTCCAATCGGTCATGTGGAAGCTGGTCTTCGTACGTGGGATAAATATTCTCCATATCCAGAAGAAATGAACCGTCAATTAACAGGGGTAATGGCAGATCTTCATTTTGCACCAACAGCGAAGTCTGCAACAAACTTACAACAAGAGAATAAAAAAGAGACAAACATTTTTATTACAGGAAATACAGCAATTGATGCGTTAAAAACGACAGTAAAAGAATCGTATACACATCCGGTGTTAGAGAAGGTTGGAGATGATCGCCTTGTTCTCATGACAGCACACCGCCGTGAAAATTTAGGTGAGCCGATGCGTAATATGTTCCGTGCCATTAAACGTCTTGTTGAGACACATGAAGACGTGCAAGTTGTATATCCAGTACATATGAATCCTGTTGTTCGTGAAATTGCCGGAGAAATTTTAGGGAAGCATAATCGCATTCATTTAATTGAACCGCTTGATGTCATTGATTTCCATAACTTTGCAGCACGTTCATACTTAATGTTAACAGATTCTGGCGGTGTGCAAGAAGAAGCACCATCACTTGGTGTGCCAGTTCTTGTTCTACGTGATACAACAGAGCGTCCAGAAGGTATTGAAGCAGGTACATTAAAGCTTGCTGGTACAGATGAAGAAACAATTTTCAGCTTAGCAAACGAGCTACTATTAGATAAAGAAGCGCACAGCGCAATGGCAAAAGCATCGAATCCATACGGTGATGGTCAGGCGTCAGGGCGTATTGTGAAAGCAATTGTAGAATATTTTAATAAATAATAAATTTTATTTTTGGTAAGAGGAAAAAACAGCTGCCCCTGGAGAGGAGACAGCTGTTTTTTAGTGTGCGGACATTTGCCATTCTTCATCTGACTCATGATTGGATGGAGGTGTCTTTTGTGTATTTGAATTATGATTCGGTTTAGTTGTTTCTTGTTTTCCAGCCTGTGTATTTGAATTGTGATCAGGTTTAGTTGTTTCTTGCTTTCCAGCCTGTGTATTTGAATTATGATCAGGTTTAGACAGCTCTTGCTTTCCCTCGTCTGTATTTGAGTCATTAGCTGGTTTAGCTGGTTCTTTTGTTTCAGGTTGTTTTTGTGTATCCGGAGCAGGAGCTTGTGCTTCAAGTTCTAAGTTTTGCATAAAGGTCTGGCGAATTTCTTGAATGCTTACTTCGTTTGGAACGAAATAATAAATGCCATCTATTTTCGTATCTTCGCCTTCCAATTTTACGGTTTGAATGTTAGATGGATTAAAGCCAGAGAATTTCTTATAGAGTGCAAGACCATCGGATACAGGTATGTCAGTTTTGACATATTTCCCAATTGCTTTTGCGAGATCATTTATTTTAAATACAGTAGAAGCTGAATTTAACTCCTGTACGACCGCTGCAAGTACTTGACGTTGACGAGCGGCGCGTCCAAAATCACCATTTGGATCTTGCTTTCTCATCCGAACATAAGCTAATGCTTCTTCTCCGTTTAAATGCTGTTGTCCTTTTTTAAACTCAATCTTTTTGTAATAGTTCACATCAGATCGTTCCCAAAAATCAAACGGAACATCCACTGTAACGCCGCCAACAGCATCGACAATACCTTTGAACCCTTTAAAATCCAGTTTTACATAGTGATCCACAGGTACTTTTAAAAAGTTTTCGACCGTGTCTTTGGCCATTTTTTCTCCGCCATAGGCATGAGCTGCGTTTATCTTATCTTTTTTATCACGCCCCACGACTGTCACACGTGAATCACGCGGGATGCTCATTAAAGATACTTTTTGTGAATTTGGATTAATTGTCGCAAACATTAAGGAATCAGTTCGTCCATTTTCGCCGCCTGTTGCATAATCTTCAATTCCCATAATTAAAAGACTAAATGGTTTTTTTGTAATTTCTACATCTTCTGTACGGAGTTTAGATTTATCGTGCTGCAACCCGCTGTAAATTCCCATTAAGGAAGAATAGGAATTATAAGCATAAACTCCTCCGCCTCCAATAAGGAGAGCGAAAAAGAGGTATATAAGCCCTCTGCGTCTTCTTTTCTTTTTTGTTCTTCTATTTTGGAGATGACGATAACGATCTTCCATAAATAATCTCCTTTAAGTATAAATTAGTGTTGCACTATATCTTGTTCTAGATATAGCATCTCATCTTCGTTAATTGTACATTTCCCATTTGTGATTTCAATCATCCATTCTGTAAATGATTGTTTTTGATCTTCCTCCACATATGTATCGAACGTGACGTAATCTAAGTAGTGTATGTCTTTAATAGCATATATAGAGTTGCGTAGTTCATTTTCAACTTTTCCAAGCAATGTATAATCAATTTTTGTTTTCATGACGCGCATCAATTTTCGTTCAACGATGCCGACATAATTGAGACCTTCACTTGTACATTTCCCGTATGCACGAATTAAACCGCCTGCTCCTAGTTTAATGCCGCCGAAATAACGTGTGATAACGACCACAGTATCTTTTAAGTGCCGCTTCTTTAATACTTCTAGAATGGGTACACCAGCTGTGCCGCTCGGTTCTCCGTCGTCGTTTGCTTTTTGGATTTGGTCATGTTCACCAATTAAGTAAGCGGAGCAGTTATGGGTTGCATTCCAATTTTGTTTTTTTATTTTTTGGATGAATTCTTGTGCTTCTTCTTCTGTTGTTGCGCGGCTTACATAGCAAATAAAGCGAGATTTTTGAATAGCTATTTCATGTTCGCCATACCCTTTTACTGTGAAATATTGTAATAGCAATGATATACGCTCCTATCTTTGTAAATTGCAACTTTGACCCAAGCTGATCGTTAATCCTATGAAATCGGACTTTGATTCTATCTTAATTTTTTTCATTTCCTAGAAGGTGAAGGACTTACAAGATAAATAATCAGCACTTTTTATTCTAAAAGGGCTAGTTTTGAGTTTCAAATCTTTTTTGTAGAAGTTTAACTATTTCTATTATAATTTGAATTTTTTTATTGTAAATTGATGAGATAGTATTTATAATTTTAACCTCTCGTTTTTTCGTCAGTTAATGCACCTTTTTCCATTTTCATGTACAATAAATAATAAAACTGTTTATAAGGTAGGTACGAAAATGAAAATAGCTATTGTAACTGATAGTACGGCATATATACCAAAACATGTACGTGAAGAATTAAATATATATATGATTCCTTTAAATGTTATTTTAGGAAATGAATCTTATCAAGAAGAAGTGGAAATTACAGCAGAAGATTTTTACGAGAAAGTCAGGGGCCAAGAAGAACTGCCGAAGACATCACAACCAGCTATCGGGAAGTTTGTTGAGTTATTTGAAGAACTAGGGAAAGAGTATGATGCGGTGATTTGCATACATCTTTCTAGCGGTATTAGTGGTACATATCAGACGGCAACGACAGCGGGTCAAATGGTAGAAGGAATCGATGTATATACATATGACTCAGAAATTAGCTGTGAAGTACAAGGGTTTTATGCACGTGAAGGTGCAAAAATGGCGAGTGAAGGAAAAAGTCCAGAAGAGATTATTGCTCGTTTTAATGAAATGAAGAAAACAATAGAAGCGTACTTCGTTGTTGACGATCTACATCATTTGCAGCGGGGTGGACGTTTAAATGGTGCACAAGCATTTCTTGGAAGTTTATTACAAGTAAAGCCGGTATTATATTTCCGTGATAAAGTTATTATTCCATTTGAAAAAATCCGTACGCGTAAAAAAGCATTAAAACGTATTGTAGAAATCTTTGATGAACAAGCAAGTAAAGGTGTCCCGGTGGAAGCTGTTATTATTCATGCGAATCGAGAAGAAGAAGCAAAAGAATGGGAGCGGGAATTGAAAGAAATATACCCGCATGTTGAATTTCGAATCGGTTATTTCGGACCAGTAATTGGGACACATTTAGGTGAAGGTTCACTTGGATTAGGTTGGTATACAAAATAAAATGAAGCTCTCTTTCAAGTAGAGAGCTTTTTTGGGTAAAAATATAAAAAATAAGTTTTATTACTTACTTTTTATAAGAAACTATTTTATAATAAAGGTGAGGTGAAACATATGGAACATAATCCGTGTTTATGTCCAAAGTTCGAGTCTGCTTTTACACTTCTTAGTAAAAAGTGGACAGGTTTAATTATTAAATCATTATTAGAAGAACCGAAACGATTTCGCGAAATTGCTGATATTATTCCAAATATGAGCGATCGTATGTTATCAGAGCGCTTAAAGGAATTAGAGAGTGAAGGAATTGTTGTACGTGCCGTTTATCCAGAAGTGCCAGTACGTATTGAATATGGTTTAACAGATAAAGGGAAAGCGCTAGAGAGTGTCATGCAAGAAGTGCAAAAATGGGCAGAGAAATGGGTTCATTAATAAAGTGAAATTGTAATGAGTGGGAGCTTCATACTGGTCGTTGAATCACTCGGAATTTTATTGCTAAAAAGTGCAAGGCGGTGCCCTTGCACTTTTTATTTTTCATGGTGATGAAAGTATTTGGCCGTGCATAGCAGCGAATTATATGTTGAAAAATTAAAATGTTATATAAAAATAATAGAAAAAAGGTAGACTGGTAAATTATTCTATGTAATAATAAGGGAGTTTGAGTGTGTTACATAATTGTAAAAGAACTGAAATTATACGACAAAAGAAAAAGAATTATCACTCCATTTCCTTACTTATTCTACAAAAAAACACAATATTAGAATGGAAGTATCAAAAAACTACAAGCAGAATATTACATTTCTTTTACAAAACCGTAACATTACAAAAAAACATTGGTAATTATGGTATAAATTTATTAGATAAATTCGGGAAAATAAGAAAAAAGAAAGCGGTGTAAAACACAATGAAAAAAATAAAAATCGCATCTTGTGCATTAGCTGCAGGATTTATGATGTTTTCAGTAGTAACACCAAACGCATTTGCTGAAGATGTAAATACACAAATTCAACAACAAAAAGACACTTTACATAAACAACAACAAGAACGTGATGAAATCCAAAAACAAATGGATGAATTAAAGAAGAAAATTCAAGACTTGGATAAGTCTGTTCAAGATAACGAAGCAAAACTTGCTGAGACGGTAAAGCAAGTAGAAGAAGCGCAAAAACTAATTGAACAAAAAGATAAAGAAATTGCAGAGTTACAAACGAAAATTGCACAGCGTGAAGAACTGTTGAGAAAGCGCTTAGTTTCTCTTCAAGAGAAACCAAACACAAACGTTGTAACAGAAGTAGTTGTAAACTCTAAAAGTCTTGCAGATTTAGTTGATCGTTTAACTTCTGTTTCACAAATTCTTGCATCTGACCAAGATATTATGAAAATGCAACAAGATGATCAAGCTAAAGTGAAAAAAGATGTAGCACTTATAAAAGAAAAACAAAAAGATTTAAAAGATGCACAAGCGAAAATTGAAGCTGCGAAAAAAGAACTTGATACTGAGAAAGCGAAAAAACAAGCAGCAATAGACGAGTTAAGTGCAAAAATGCAAACGGTTGTAAATGGAATGACTAGCACAGAGGGTCAATTAAAAGATCTAGAAAAACAAGCTTTATATTTACAAAGCTTAGCTGAGAAAGCAGCGCAACCGGCACAACCAGCAGCGCAACCAGCACAACAACCAGCAAATAATGGCGGCGGACAAGCTAAACCGCCTTCTAATCCGAAACCAGCACCAGTAACTCCATTACCACCAGGTCCTACTCCTGATGTAGTTACAAAAGCACAACAATACCTTGGTATGCCATATGTTTGGGGTAGTGCAAGCCCATCTAACGGTGGATTTGACTGCAGTGGTTTCATTTCTTACATTTACGGTGTAGGTCGTCAAGATGTAGCTGGATACTGGAATTCTACTCAGCACATTAGCGATCCACAACCTGGTGATTTAGTATTCTTCCAAAATACGTATAAAGCAGGTCCATCTCATATCGGTGTTTATGCTGGTAATGGACAAATGATTCATGCTGGTGATAAAGGAATTGCGTATTCTAGCTTGAGCAGCTCTTACAACCAAAGTCATTTCTTAGGATACGGTAGATTCTAAGATTTATAATGAAATAAATTACGTGTATAAAGTCGATAGCTTACTATTTTAAGAGTAGGTTATCGGCTTTTTTGCTGTTTTACAAACTCTTTCCATGTTTTTATAGTAAAAGCAGAAAGGGGGAGGAGGATGCTAGAAGGTCGTCAATTATTGTTAGAGGAAGTATCTGTGTCAAAAGAAGAACTGTATCAGCTCGAGCGAGAAGGTTATATTCGTTATGAGAAAGGTGTTGTAAAGAAAAACTCTTGTTATATGTGTCAGCGCTGCGGAAATAAGGAGCGGCAATTATTTTTTTCATTTTTATGCTATCGCTGCAATAAGGTTTGTGCGTATTGCCGCAAATGTATCATGATGGGAAGGGTGAGTGAGTGTACAGAGCTCGTTCGTTGGACTGGTCCTATACAAAACGAAGTGATCACGAATTGTTTGGAGTGGAACGGTCAGCTATCAGAAGGACAGCAAAAGGCTGCGGACGGGATTGTCTGGGCGATAAAGCGAAAAGAATCGTTTTTCGTCTGGGCCGTGTGCGGTGCGGGGAAAACAGAGATGTTATTTTATGGTATACAAGAAGCGCTGCACCGGGGAGAACGAATTTGTATTGCCACGCCGCGGACAGATGTGGTCCTCGAACTTTATCCGCGTTTACAAGAAGTGTTCCCATCGGTTTCAATTTGCGCATTATACGGGGGAAGTGACGACTTATCTAAAAATGCGCAGCTTGTTATTTCGACAACGCATCAACTTCTCCGTTATTATAGAGCGTTTGATGTGATGATTGTGGATGAGGTTGATGCTTTCCCTTATTCAATGGACGACACGCTGCAGTACGCAGTTCGCTTTGCTAGTAAGGAAAACGCTTCGTTTATTTATTTGACAGCGACGCCGTCTAAAGAGTGGCAGAGAAAGCTTCGTAATGGAAAACAAAACGGCGTGATTATTCCGGCTCGCTACCATCGTTATCCTCTCCCTGTACCTATTTTTCGCTGGATCGGTAATTGGCGAAAATCTATTGAAAAGAAAACTTTACCTCTCATCATTTTGCGGTGGCTCCGTGTATATTTAGAAAAACAATATCCTATGTTTTTATTTGTTCCTCATGTTTGTTATGTAGAAGAAATCGTTTCTATTTTAAAATGTATCGATCATCGTATAGAGGGGGTACATGCGGAAGATGCAAAGCGGAAAGAGAAAGTGGCTTCGTTTCGAAAAGGAGAGATTCCGCTATTAGTAACGACAACGATTTTAGAGCGGGGCGTTACTGTTTCGAATTTACAAGTGGCAGTGTTAGGAGCAGAAGAGCATGTGTTTTCAGAAAGTGCACTCGTTCAAATTGCAGGACGAGCAGGGCGCAGTCGTCATGCTCCTTTTGGAGATGTCATCTATTTTCATTACGGCAAGACAGAGGCGATGGTTGCAGCGAAAAAACAAATTCAAATGATGAATAAACAAGCGAAGCAAGAAGGATTAGTTGACTAATGCATTGTCTTCTTTGCGACGATGTTGTCTCTGCTTTGCCAAGCTGGTTTTCTTTTTTTGTTGAACAAGATAAGAGATATGCATGCACGTACTGCGAACAAAAATTTTCTTATATTATCGGAGATATTTGTGCAGATTGCGGAAGATCGTTTCAATGTCTAGCAGATGAATATAAGAAAGGAGAGTATTGTCAGGATTGTTTGCGCTGGAGGCAAGATCCGTATTTTCAGCATGTATATGTAAAAAATCGTTCTGTCTATGTATATAATGATTGGATGAAAGAAGTGTTAGCTCGTTTTAAGTTTCGCGGTGATGCGGCTCTTGTGCAACTATTTGCTGCTGCTTTTGCGAATGCTTTTCGGCAGTATTTTTCGCATTGTGATTGTATTGTTCCTATTCCGCTTAGCTTATCACGTCAATATGAACGAGGATTTAATCAAGCAGAATTATTAGCGGCATGTTTATCTATTCCGGTGATGAAAACATCTCTAATGAGAAGCGATGCAGAGAAGCAAAGTAAGAAAACAAGAGCAGAGCGATTGAAGCGTTCTCGGTCTTTTTATTTTACGGCGGAAGAGTCTTTTCATGGAAAGAATATTGTCTTAATTGATGACGTGTATACAACTGGTATTACGGTGCGTCAAGCGGCGCAATGCTTCTACGAAAGAGGTGCAACGAACGTTTCGTCTTTGACGTTATGCCGCTGATTCTTCATTTGGTCTCCTTCTTACTCATGTATTTTGGCGCAAGTGGGCTTTCAAAGTGTTTCTATATAGGGAGAACAACACATCGCCATCAAGTTAAGAAATTCATTGTTCCCAAAAACGAAAAAACGCTATTCTTTTTGTAGAAATATGCAGAAAGGATGGCGTCTTTTTATTCTTGGGTGTAGTTACTATTTTTAAAACGCATTTTAATATGTAATATTGCATATTAAAATGTATTGATAAAAATGTAAGCGCTTACTATAATAAGAGTATAAAGATGAAACACATCGTAATACCACAAAAGAGGAGGAAATCATATGGCAATCGCAATGGCAGTTTTAAAATTTGTAGGTGGACTACTTCCATTCGTACAAGAACTTTTAAAAGCATTTATGTAAGTTTATATTCAGCAATCATTTATAAAAATGATCTGTATAGCAAAGATGAATTGATGTACAGACCAGAGGAGGAAACGTTATGGCAATCGCAATGGCAGTTTTAAAATTTATAGGTGGACTACTTCCATTTGTACAAGAACTTTTAAAAGCATTTATGTAAGTTTATATTCAGCAATCATTTATAAAAATGATTATACAAATAATCTGTATAACAAAGATGAATTGATGTACAGACCAGAGGAGGAAGCATTATGGCAATCGCAATGGCAGTTTTAAAATTTGTAGGTGGATTACTTCCATTCGTACAAGAGCTTTTAAAAGCATTTATGTAAGTTCATATTCAGCAATCATTTATAAAAATGATTATAAAAATGATCTGTATAGCAAAGATGAATTGATGTACAGACCAGAGGAGGAAATCGCATGGCAATCGCAATGGCAGTTTTAAAATTTATTGGTGGAGTACTTCCATTAGTAGCAGAACTTTTAAAAGCAGTAATGTAAGTTCATTATTCCGCAATTATTCATAGGAATTATCATACAAATAATCTGTATATCAAAGGTGAATTGATGTGCAGATCAGAGGAGGAAATCGCATGGCAATCGCAATGGCAGTTTTAAAATTTGTAGGTGGATTACTTCCATTCGTACAAGAGCTTTTAAAAGCATTTATGTAAGTTCATATTCAGCAATCATTTATAAAAATGATCTGTATAGCAAAGATGAATTGATGTGCAGACCAGAGGAGGAAATCGCATGGCAATCGCAATGGCAGTTTTATCATTCTTAGGTGGACTACTTCCATTAGTAGCAGAACTTTTAAAAGCAGTAATGTAAGTTCATTATTCAGCAATTATTTATAAAAAACTATCATACAAATGATCTGTATAGCAAAGATGAATTGTTGTGCAGATCATTTGTGTGAGCCAAGTCCCTTTAGTATTATGAAGGGATTTTTTTTAGGTTTCTATATACCTGGACTGCTGATAAGTATGATTATGGTAGTAAGGCAAAATCATATCCCAAAAACGAAAAATTTATCTTTCTGTAATTGTCCATGAGAATTCAGTTTATTTTTTCGTTTTGGGGGTATTTAATTTCGTTAGGTTGATGGGGATGCGGCGAGACCCCTAAAATGAAATGTTTACCTAAACAAAAAAGAATCCATTTTGATTAATCTTTGTTCAAAATGGAATTATTTTTTGTAACTATTCACATCTTTATCAAAAGTCATTACAAAAATGATTACCAAATACTTTTACCAAAAGATTTTCCAGGATTACCAGATACAATCGTCCACTAATAAAAGTATTATCTTACTTATTTTGTAGTTTACAGCAAGAATCCTATCACTAGGCCAATTAGTTAAACATCAGAATAATTATTTTTATTCTCGGTTGTATAACTTTTAGGGTTTACCTTAAAATCAATTATAATGGAGGAAACTAGAGTAAGAGTACATATACCTAACAAGACCATTAAACTTCTATATCCTATTTGATCTAGTAAAAATCCAATTAACACCAAGCATAGTTGCATAATGGTTCGATCTAACATCGTTTTAAATGAAAAAAATCTTCCATGAATACTTGCAGGAACCTTTTGTTGTGCATATGTGTATAAAAGAGGATTAAACATGCCATATGCCAAGCCAAATACACTAAAAGAGAAAATAGTTAGATAAAAATTTGTCAATGATAATAAAATTTGAGCTATACCCATCAAACAGCAAGCAAATAAAAGGATACGCACTTGCTTTTGATATCGTTTTATTATTTTTTTGATAAACAATCCTGCAATTAATATACTTGCCCCTTCCATAAAATAGAGTATGCCCATGATTGAACCTGGCTGTCCCTTTCCAATCTCAATAACAAATAAATTAAAGCCTGAAATAAAGATTAGAGGGATAATGGATAACGTAAGAACTACTTTAATAGAATGATTCTTCATAATAACAGGGAAAATATCCTTAAAATTAGTCTTGAGTTTTTTAGGATTCAATCGTACATCGTTTGGAATGACTAATAAAAAATTGATAAAGTATAAGGTTACATAAGCAATAAGAGCAATAATAAATAATGTATATAGAGGAGCGACTGTTAATAAAAGACCAGCTAATACAGCTCCAAAAATTCTTGATAAGGTGATAATATTTATATTGATAGCATTAACCGTAATTAAGTCATCTTCTTTAACTAAAGCGGGCAATATTGTTTGTATAGTGGGATTAAAAAAAGAGGCTGAGCAGCCAATTCCTATACTATAGATAACCATCCAATAAATTGATCCCGTATATATGGCAACTAACATTGATAAAACAGATGCAATTCTCATCAATCCGACTAATTGTAATACTTTTAATTTAGAAGTAGAATCTATATAACGTCCTGCATAAGGGCCTATTATAACCCCAAGGACACCACCGATAACAAGAAAAAAAGCCTGAAGAACATGAGATTTTATATGTATTTGTAAAAATTGCAAATTACCAATTGTACCGAACCATATCCCTAATTGAAAGACTAGTTGACTTCCTAATACAATGCATAAATTTTTATTATGTATAATGGCTTTAAAGGATTTCAATTCAAATTCTCTCCTCTAAATCTAAAATTTCTCCCATGTTTTTGAGCTTCATCACTAATATGTCCTATTCCAGAAAGTCCGCAAACAATTTCTTTTTCTTTATCTATACATAACCTTTCTTCTACTAATTCGTCTTTAAGGTGTCCAGTAAAAAACGCACCTAATTTCAACCATGAAGCAACTAAATAGAAAGTTTGACTTAAATGACCTACATCCTTCATAACAATACGATATCCCCTTGGAGTTTTATATTTCCACATAGGTCGTTCCATTCTTTGAATAAACCTAAGATAGGGAAAACGGAAAGCTCTAAGCTATATTGTTCGTGTCTAATAAAATCATCTATTATAAGATGACCATTTTTCCAAAAATATATCATATTTTCAGATATTTTTAACTGCATATCAATGTCTCCCAACTTAAAAAATATGTATATCTTTTTTAACGATAAATGACTGCCCTACTAGAGCAGTCATTTAAGCAATTCAATTATTTTGATGGAGAAGTCTCACCATGTTCTGAATTAATACGGTTTGCGTACTCATTTTCGCTAGGTTTGAAAATTTTCATTTTTCTCATCTTCTCTCAGTAATTAGAAAACTATTACAATTTGTATTTTTCCATAATAGTGTTTTTTTGTCAAATAATAGTTTGTAAATAATGTTTATTCGTAATTTTGGAACCGATAAAACCAACTAGGTTATGAAAAAAGAAGAGTTAAAGATTGTTTTTTTGTGCTTAGTTTATTGGGAGTATCATACATGTCCATTAAGCTAAAGGGGAATTGTATCCATAAAACGAAAAAAAACGCTATTCTTTTTGTAGAAATATACAGAAAGGGTGGCGTTTTGATGTGAATTTATCGATTTCTGATGAATTAAAATTGTTTTCTAAAGAATTGCAACGATATATGTCATCGCATGCTTTAGAACAGTTAGCTAGGGAAACAGGGTTTGTCCAACGAAGAAGTAAATACCGTGCACAAGATTTGGTGGCTCTGTGTGTTTGGTTAAGCCAAAATATAGCTCATACTTCATTAACACAACTATGTAGTGTGACCGCCAATCTTATTTAGCGGTTACATTACATCGTTCACTCTATACTTTCTATGGCCACGTTTGTTCTTTGTGAAGGTATATCCCTCTTTTTCTAAACATCTGTATACTTACGTAATATAGATGATTGGATACCTAATTGCTCCGCCACATCATTAGACGTCTTCATAGTGTTTCACCTCAAAAATATATTCGCGATATATTTCTTTATACGACAATTTCAACATACAATAACTTCAACGATTTTTACATGTGTAATATATTTACTTTGAATTATAGTGCCAAGCTTTTTGATGAGGATTGGCTTTTCCTTTTCTATTAAGCCTTCTATTGCCTTTAAGTATGTTTCTGGATCTTCATGATGTGTAATCCTCCCGCTTACTTCCTTACCGTTAGATAAATAAAAGGAAACACGATATGCATATTGTTGTTTTGACATCATAATCCCTCGCTTTCTAGATATAAAGATGTAAATATATATTCTTGCATAAAAAAGACATGCTAGTCCACGTCTTTTTTATAAGAAAAACTTTTTTCATTTGTCTGCAATCGTAATAAGACTAACTGTTCATCCAATACAAGTAGCGAAAAATATAAATAATGTCATGGTTTGCACCTCCTTTTTCTATTGGTGTAAACTGTCAGGTGGTCACAATATGTAATATTGCATATTAAAATGTATTGATAAAAATGTAAGCGCTTACTATAATGAGGGTATAAAGATAAACCACATCTTAACACCAAAAAAGAGGAGGAAATCATATGGCAATCGCAATGGCAGTTTTAAAATTTGTAGGTGGATTACTTCCATTAGTAGCAGAACTTTTAAAAGCAGTAATGTAAGTTCATATTCCGCAATTATTTATAAAAATGATCATACAAATAATCTGTATAACGAAGATGAATTGACGTGCAGATTAGAGGAGGAAATCATATGGCAATCGCAATGGCAGTTTTAAAATTTATCGGTGGAGTACTTCCATTCGTACAAGAGCTTTTAAAAGCATTTATGTAAGTTTGTTATTCAGCAATTATTTATAAAAATGATCATACAAATGATCTGTATATCAAAGATGAATTGAGGTGCAGATCATTTGTGTGAGCCAAATCCCTTTAGATATTATGAAGGGATTTTTTTAGGTTTCTGTATACTCGGACTGCTGATAAATGTGATTATGGTAATTTCATTTATATAGAATATACAATGTAAATTGGTTCACATATGTTAATGTGGAATAAAAAGTATTAAAGGGAAGTCTAGATGAAACAAATTTTGGGATATATTTCATTAGCATGTTTATTAGTTTCAATTTGCTCCTTTATTTGTTTAGTAAATGGATATTCGAAAGTTTCCATTCATGTTTAACTAGAAAAACAAAAAGAACTTATAGTAATAACTACAAGTTCTTTTTGAGATAATATTAATAAGAGTAAAACAAACTATCTTAATAAACAAAACAGGGGAAACCACCTAGGTGATTCTTTGATAAGTCTATTATATAACAAATATTAACATTTAAAGGTTATAGTTTTGAAAATTTTGTGAATTAAGGAAATCGAACAATTTATTACGTTTTTATTCATTCAACAAACTTTTTTCATTTCATATAAAAGTCTTTAAACCAACATCTATATAAATACAAATTAAAAAATCGACATATAAACCCTCTTTCTGTTTAGGTGGGCGAGAGCATCTGGCCATGCATAGAAGCGACTTATATGTCAAAAATTTAAAGTAGATTTATATATATTCGATTATTATTAATTACAACAACTAAATATAATTTTTCAATATGTATACAAAAACATTTTTTGTTATATCTAGCCTCACACAAATAATCTGTATATCAATTCACCTTTGATAGACAGATCATTTGTACGATAATTTATTATAAGTACGAGAAGATTAGATGAATGCTTTTAAAAGAGTTGTGATTAATGGAATTAATCCACCTAAAAATGATAAAACTGCAATTGCGATCGCCATAATAATTCCTCCTCTATTGTTTTCTGAATATTAATAATTTTATGATTTTATTTTATTATAGATTTAAGAATATGACAATATATTTTTTTATTTTTCTACTCTAGTTGGAAGAGAGAGTTTTATTCTTAAGAAGATGTATTTAAATCATGAAAAAAAGATTTTTACATATGAATACTAATGGTTAGCAAATTGATGGGCATGCAGGTGGTGAAATTAAATGTTAATAAGACTGAAGATTCTAACTTTTTATCATGTGTCTATTATTTAATTAACTACAAATGATGGGATGAACCTGGGCATAAGATAATTGTATGAAGGGTGTAATTTAAAATTCAATAAGGGGGTCTGTTATGTTGCATAAGTTCAAACGTTTCTTTGCATTATTAACTGTTTTTATTTTTATTTCTTGTTCTTTTCCTATTTCATCCGCTTTCGCTAGTTCTGTACAAATATCTGGGGGGATTTTTCCGCCATCAGAATCGTTTACTCCTGGGAGTTGGTTTTTAGGGGCAACTCCTGAGAATAGTTCAAATAAATCACCTATCGTATTTGTTCAAGGTAAGAATGGAAATGCTAAGAACTGGTATGGTGAAACAGTCTATCACGGTATGAACAATATGTATAACTATGCTTACGACGCAGGGTATCAAACTGTATTTGTTCAGCTGTATGATGCGGCGGGAAAAGGTTCAGCAAGTGAATGGGATAATGGGCGTTTGCTCGCTTCTATGCTGGAGCAAATCTATAATCATTTTGGGAAGAAGGTTAATATTGTTGCGCACAGTAAAGGTGGACCAGATACGCAAGCAGCGCTTATTCATTACGATGCCAGCCGTTTTGTTGGAAATGTAGTAACGCTTGCCTCACCGCATTATGGATCGAATCTAGCAGACTTAGCCTATAGCTGGTGGGCAGGGTGGCTTGCTTCCTTACTAGGACAGCAGGATGCGGGGACGTACTCTCTGCAGACAGGGGAAATGGCGCAGTTTCGTAATATAACGGATAGTAATCCAAAAGCTAAATTGAACCGTTATTATACAGTGGCGGGCACAAGCTGGGGACCAGCCTTCTCTGCATTGTCTATGGGTGGATTTTACCTCTCTTGGTATGGCGCTAATGATGGATTAGTTAACGAATGGAGTACGAAATTGCCTTATGGAAAACATCTATTCACAGATTCTAGTCTCGATCATGATAGCATTCGAATGGGATCAGCAGTATTTTCACGGATTGAGCCTTATTTGCGTAGTACTTCACCATCTCCTTCTATCGTAAATGAAAATATGTTAGAAGAATCAAAGGAAAGTCTAGATGCTAATGCTAATCAAACGGTATTTGGAGGGGAGCTCCCAGCAAATAGCTGGGTGGAAAAAAACTTTGCGGTGGATACTGTAACAGATGGAAGTATTTCTGTATTGACTGCAAATCCAAATGTGCAAATACAACTTATTGCTCCATCTGGTAAGGTATACACAAATCAAAATAGCAAAGCAACAATTGGAGAAGAGTATGCTTATTTTAATGGAGCAAACATCCGAACATTCCAAATGGACCAAATGGAAGAAGGTGAGTGGCGCTTGAAAATGATGTCAAAGGAAAAGAGCGATGCGTACATGATGCTCGCTAATTATAAACAAGCTGCACCTTTTACATTAGAAATGCCAGGTAAAGTTAAACAAAACAAAGCAGAATTTAAGTTAACGAAATCCCCAAAGCGCTCCTTAAAACAAGAAAACTTATCCTTTGATGTACACGTTGTAGATCGGAATGGGAAGTTAGTTTCGCAGTCTAATAAACTGCAAAAAGAAGATGCAGCCACATTCACCGGGAAGTTGCCAACTGTTGAGAAATCAGGTGTGTATAACGTAACGATCGATATTAAAGGGAAGAATAAAGAAGGAAAAGCATATACTCGGACGATTGTGCGTTCTGTGTATATTGAAAAATAAAATATGTCGAAAGGTACAATAAAAAGACGATAAGTCTTCTTTGACTTTCCATTTTCTAATTCGTTATAGTCAAAGTACGGGGCAGATGCCCTTACTTTAAGATTGAAGGGAATGGAACGATCATGCAAGGAAAAGTAAAATGGTTTAATGCAGAAAAAGGTTTTGGATTTATCGAGCGTGATGGCGGAGATGATGTTTTTGTTCATTTTTCTGCGATTCAGCACGATGGATATAAAACGTTAGAAGAAGGACAAAAAGTGGAATTTGAAATTGTAGACGGTGCGCGTGGTCCGCAAGCAGCAAATGTTGTAAAGTTATAATAAAAGTATCTAAGAAACATGGTGCGTTTTAAAGACCAGCGTTTCACATAGGAGAACCTCCGTTGCATAGCTAACGGAGGTTTTATCATAAAGAAAACGTTGTCAAAAAGTTGTAGCAATTTTGTAACTGATTCTTCATATCTACATACAGTAAGTATGATGTGAATAGGATAAAATAAGAGTAGGAAAGATAATATATTTTCTTTTCTACAAAAATCGATAAAAAATATCGATTTTATCAAAATTTTTTAAAATGTAGGAAGGGTTTTTGATACCTTTGTCGAAAATCTTATACATAGGCTTGAAAGGAGGAGTTCATCTATGAAATTCAACATTCGCGGTGAAAATATTGAAGTAACTCCAGCATTAAAGGAATATGTAGAGAAAAAGTTAAGTAAGTTAGAACGCTATTTCGATACTTTTCCAGAAATTAAGGTAAACTTAAAAGTATACTCTGACAAGCAAAGGGTGGAAGTAACAATCCCGTTTCCAGATTTATTACTTCGCGCTGAAGAAACAAATAGCGATATGTACGCTGCTATTGATTTAGTAGTAGATAAACTGGAAAGACAAATTCGTAAACATAAAACAAAAGTAAACCGTAAGTTACGTGAGAAAGGCTCTATAAAAGCAATGTTGATTCTTCCAGATCAACCAGCTGTGCAAGAAGAGGTTGCTGAAGATGAATTAGAGCTTGTCCGTACAAAACGATTTGACTTAAAACCAATGGATGTAGAAGAAGCGATTTTACAAATGGATATGTTAGGTCATAACTTCTTCGTCTTTACAAATTCAGAAACAAATGAAACAAATGTTGTATACGGCCGTAAAGATGGAAAGTATGGTTTAATCGAAACTAAATAATATAAAGGAAAACGCAGCTGTCATGGCTGCGTTTTTTTAGGTTCTATATGAATGTGAGCAGACGGCTTCTTTACTTTCCTGTAGATGCATTTGGCCGATTGTTGTCATACATATAAAACAAGTGTTACAATTGTTAGTAGGTTTATACTTTTTTAGTAGGCGAAAGAATTCTATTTTTCATACAAAAATGAAATTGAGTGTTATAGCGACCAAACAGTGAAAAGAAAAAAGACACTGATGGAAGTTTTATTTTAATAAAAGAGGAGCGTATTCTCATGATCGGTATTTTAAAAAAGGTGTTTGATACAAATGAACGTCAAGTAAAACGTATGCAAAAAACCGTGGATAAAATAGAAGCATTAGCAGATAAAGTGTCACCACTGACAGATGAACAGTTAAAAGGAAAAACAGTAGAGTTTAAAGAGCGATTAACAAAAGGTGAAACAGTAGATGATTTGTTGCCAGAAGCTTTTGCTGTTGTGCGTGAAGCGGCAACACGTGTACTTGGTCTGCGTCCATATCCTGTTCAATTAATGGGTGGTATTGCCCTGCATGAGGGAAATATCTCTGAGATGAAGACAGGGGAAGGTAAAACGTTAACTTCTACTTTACCAGTATACTTAAATGCTCTTACAGGAAAAGGTGTTCACGTTGTTACAGTCAATGAATATTTAGCACAGCGTGACGCAGGTGAAATGGGACAACTACATGAGTTCCTTGGTTTAACAGTTGGTATCAATTTAAATCATATGTCACGAGAAGAGAAGCAAGCTGCATATGCTGCTGATATTACATACAGCACGAATAATGAGCTTGGATTCGACTATTTACGTGATAACATGGTGCTTTATAAAGAACAGTGTGTACAGCGTCCACTACACTTTGCCATCATCGATGAAGTAGACTCCATTTTAATTGATGAAGCACGTACACCGCTTATCATTTCTGGACAAGCGCAAAAATCTGCAGAATTATATATATTTGCGAATGCATTTGTACGTACGTTAACAAATGAAAAAGAATATACATTTGATGTGAAAACGAAAAATGTTATGTTGACAGAAGAAGGGATCAACAAAGCAGAAAAATCGTTCCACATTGAAAACTTATTTGATTTAAAACATGTAGCGCTTCTTCACCATATTAATCAGGCGCTTCGTGCTCACGTTGTAATGCAGCGTGATACAGATTATGTTGTGCAAGAAGGCGAAATCGTAATTGTTGACCAATTTACAGGTCGTCTTATGAAAGGGCGCCGCTACAGCGAAGGATTGCATCAAGCGATTGAGGCAAAAGAAGGCGTAGAAATTCAAAATGAAAGTATGACGCTTGCGACGATTACATTCCAAAACTACTTCCGTATGTATGAGAAGCTTTCTGGAATGACAGGTACAGCGAAAACAGAAGAAGAAGAATTCCGTAACATCTATAATATGCAGGTTATTGTTATTCCGACGAATAAGCCGGTTATTCGTGATGACCGTGCAGATTTAATTTTTAAAACGATGGAAGGGAAATTTAACGCTGTTGTAGACGATATCGTTGAGCGTCATAAAAAAGGACAACCTGTTCTTGTTGGTACAGTAGCAATTGAAACATCTGAGTTAATTTCGAAGATGTTAACGAGAAAAGGTGTACGCCATAATGTCTTAAACGCGAAAAACCATGCGCGCGAAGCAGAAATTGTTGCTGAAGCAGGTCATCAAGGTTCAGTGACAATTGCGACAAACATGGCGGGACGTGGTACGGATATTAAACTAGCAGAAGGCGTACGTGAAATCGGCGGTTTAGCTGTTATCGGTACAGAGCGTCATGAAAGCCGACGCATCGATAATCAGCTGCGCGGTCGTTCTGGACGTCAAGGAGATCCAGGTGTGACGCAATTCTATCTATCAATGGAAGATGAACTGATGCGTCGTTTCGGTGCTGATAATATGAAAGCGATGATGGATCGTTTAGGTATGGATGATACGCAGCCAATCGAAAGTAAAATGGTATCTCGCGCTGTTGAATCTGCACAAAAACGAGTAGAAGGTAATAACTACGATGCGCGTAAGCAGCTTCTTCAATACGACGATGTACTTCGTCAGCAGCGTGAAGTTATTTACAAACAGCGTCAAGATGTAATGGAATCAGAGAATCTGCGCGGTATTATTGAAGGAATGATGCATTCTACAGTAGAGCGCGTGGTAGCTCTTCATACGCAAGATGAATTAGAAGAAGAGTGGAACATTGCTGGTCTTGTTGAGTACTTAAATACAACTCTTCTACGAGATGGTGATGTGAAAGAAGAAGAACTACGCCGCTTAGCGCCAGAAGAAATGATCGATAGCATCTTTGCGAAAGTGAAAGAGCGCTACGACGAGAAGGAAACGCAAATGCCAGAAGCACAAATACGTGAATTTGAAAAAGTAGTTGTATTCCGCGTTGTAGACTCGAAATGGATGGATCACATCGATGCAATGGATCACTTACGTGAAGGTATTCATTTACGTGCGTATGGTCAAATTGATCCACTTCGCGAATATCAAATGGAAGGCTTTGCGATGTTTGAGGCGATGATTGCTTCTATTGAAGAAGAGGTTTCTCGTTACATCATGAAGGCGGAAATCGAACAAAACTTAGAACGTCAAGAAGTAGCGCAAGGAGAAGCAGTTCATCCGAAAGATGGCGATGAACTTGCAAAAAAGAAACCAGTCGTAAAAGGTGACCAAACAGGCCGCAACGACTTATGCGCATGCGGCAGCGGGAAAAAATACAAAAACTGCTGTGGAATCGGGAGATAAAGAAAAGCGGAGCCGACTGTTTAGGCCTGTTGGCTAAGGTTCTTTCACACAGAAGTTGCTTTTTACCTTCTCGTGTGGAAGGTTCTTAGACATGAAGGCCTAGGAGGCAGAGCTGGACAAAAAAGAAAAGCGGAAGCGGCTCGTTCAGAATCGCAGGACGTTGGAGCTCCCGACAGAGAGGCGCTTTTTGCCTCGTCCGAGGGAGCGAAACGACCGGAGATTCTAGCCGCAGGAGCTGGATAAAAAGAAAAGCGGAAGCGGCTCGTTCAGAATATTTTTCTCATGAATGGAAAATTTTAATAAACATTCATATAATAACAAGAGATGAACTCTCTCTCGCAAAAGCAGAGAGAGTTTGCCTTGTTGTTAGGATAAAGTAGTGAAGGGCTTACTGCTCATTCATATGGGATAAATGAAGTAATTACATAGAGGTGACAAAAATGGAATTAGTAGAAATTAGACAAGAACTAGAGAAAATGGCTAAGAGATTAGCGGCGTTTAGGGGGTCTCTTTGACCTCGCTGGAAAAGAAAAGCGAATCGCAGAACTAGAAGAAATTATGATGGGAGCAAGCTTTTGGGATGATCAAAAGAGTGCGCAAACAGTCATTAATGAAGCGAATGCGTTAAAAGATATGGTTGGTAAGTTTAACACGCTTAATGAAACGTTTGAAAATCTGGAAGTAACACATGAACTTGTAAAAGAAGAATATGATGAAGAATTGCATGCAGAGCTTGAAACTGAAGTGAAAACTTTATCTGCAGATATGAACGAATACGAACTTCAACTATTACTAAATGAAGAACACGACAAGAATAATGCGATTTTAGAGTTGCACCCAGGTGCAGGTGGAACAGAATCACAAGATTGGGGTTCTATGCTGCTTCGTATGTATACACGCTGGGCGGAAAAACGCGGCTTTAAAGTAGAAACGTTAGATTATCTTCCTGGAGATGAAGCTGGGATTAAAAGCGTTACGTTATTAATTAAAGGACATAATGCTTACGGTTATTTAAAAGCAGAAAAAGGCGTACACCGTCTTGTACGTATTTCACCATTCGATTCATCTGGCCGTCGTCATACATCTTTCGTATCTTGTGAAGTGGTACCAGAGTTTAACGATGATATTGAAATTGAAATACGTACAGAGGATTTAAAAATAGATACGTACCGTGCAAGTGGTGCGGGTGGACAGCATATTAATACGACGGACTCAGCAGTTCGTATTACGCATATTCCAACAAATGTTGTGGTAACATGTCAATCTGAGCGTTCTCAAATTAAAAACCGTGAGCATGCAATGAAAATGTTGAAAGCGAAACTGTACCAACAAAAATTAGAAGAACAACAAGCAGAGCTTGATGAAATTCGTGGTGAGCAAAAAGAAATTGGCTGGGGCAGTCAAATTCGTTCATACGTATTCCATCCATACTCTCTTGTAAAAGATCATCGTACAAATACAGAGATCGGGAATGTGCAAGCAGTTATGGACGGAGAAATTGATGCATTTATTGATGCATACTTACGTTCCCGTATTTCGTAAAAGGATTATTTTTTATTAATAAAAAATGCCAACAGGGAGTTGGCACATACGAGAGAAAATCCGAAGTATACCTTCTATCTAGAGGGAGAGAAAGAGGAGAGAAGTTGTATGGCAACTTCTCTTTTTGGTGGGTGTAGTTGTAGCATACAAGCTGTATATTACTTTGTAAAAAGTAGAAAATAATAAAATGTTGAATGTGATAGAACAAAAAATAGAGTACATTTTAGATACTTTATACTATATAAATACAAATTGAAAAACCGACATAAAAATCTTTCTTTTTAAATGGGCGAGAGCATCTGGCCATGCTTTATTCTGCATAGCAACGATTTATATGTCGAAAAATCAAAATGAATGTATATAGAGAACATTTATGTTTTGCACCCTATCCATTTGTTCACGAAATTGAAACAATTACTGAGAAGCCTTGAGCCTGCAAGAGATTATCCATATTTAGGATAATACTGGGTATGCAGGTAAGTTTTGAAATTGCAGGGAAATCATTATAATGCTATTGAGGGATCAATTAACAGTGGGGAGTGATATAGATGAAAAAGAAATTATTGATGATTGTATTAGGCACATCGTTAGCTCTTACAGTAGGAGCATGTGGAAAAAAGGAAGAAAGTAAACCTTCTAGCCCTGGTCAAGGAGCAAGTGCTGATAGTGCTGAGAAAGTATTCCAAAAAAGCTGCGCAGGTTGCCACGGTAATGACTTACAAGGATTATCTGGACCAGCTTTACAAAAAGTAGGCGGAAAGTACGGGAAAGAAGATATTGAAAAAATTATCACGAAAGGCCGCGGCGCTATGCCAGCTGGTCTAATCCAAGGCGAAGATGCGAAAAAAGTAGCAGAATGGCTAGCAGAGAAGAAGTAAGAAAGAAAAGCGGAGCCGACTGTTTAGGCCTGTTGGCTAAGGTTCTTTCACACAGAAGGTGCTTTTTACCTTCTGGTGTGGAAAGTTCTTAGGCATGAGGGCCTAGGAGGCAGAGCTGGACAAAAAAGAAAAGCGGGAGCTGGACAGAAAGAAAAGCGGAAGCGGCTTGCTCAGAATCGTTTTATGGAATAAATGAGACCTTTTTGTATGAAGGCAGAAGGTCTTATTTGTTTGTGTCATGTCCTATCCTATATTTCGCACTGTGTAACATAACTGTAACAAACTTGTATCCGAATTTAAAACGGAATAATGGTACAATGTAGAGCGTAGTGCCTTTTTGTAGAATTTTGGAGAAAAGTTTTGCATATTTAGATGATGTAATAGTGAAAAAAAGTAGAAACGACCGAAGATTTTAGCAGCTATAGTTAAACATCGAAGAATAGAAAGTGTCGAAAAAATCATTAGTATTGGGTGATAAATAATGATAACAATGACGAATGTTTATAAGGAGTATCCAAATGGCATGAAAGCCGTTAATGGACTCACAGTAAAAATTAAGCAAGGTGAATTCGTATATGTAGTAGGACCGAGTGGAGCCGGGAAATCTACATTTATTAAAATGATGTATCGTGAAGAAAAACCAACCACAGGATCTATTAATATAAATGGTTTGGTAATTGAATCTTTAGCAGAGCGTGACGTACCACATTTCCGTCGTCAGCTAGGCGTAATTTTCCAAGATTTTAAGTTGCTTCCGAAGTTAACTGTATATGAGAATGTTGCGTTTGCCTTAGAAGTAATCGAAGAAGAACGAGAAGTGATTCGTGAGCGTGTTATGGAAGTATTAGCTCTTGTAGGTCTTGAAGAACGTGCTGATTCATTGCCAAGTGAGCTTTCTGGTGGGGAACAACAACGTATTGCAATTGCAAGAGCGATTGTGAATCGTCCGAAAGTTGTAATTGCCGATGAACCAACAGGTAACCTTGATATAGATACAGCGATGGATATTATGAGTATTTTCAAGCGCATTAATGATCGCGGTACAACAATTATTATGGCGACGCATAATGCAGATATTGTAAATACAATTCGTCATCGTGTAATTGCAATTGAAGGTGGAAAAATTGTTCGAGACGAGATTGAGGGAGGATACGGATATGAAGACTAAAACCCTTAGTCGCCATTTACGAGAAGGTATCAAAAATTTATCCCGTAACGGATGGATGACATTTGCTTCTGTAAGTGCAGTAACAGTTACATTACTACTTGTAGGTGTCTTTTTAACAGCGATTATGAATATGAACCATTTTGCAACGAAAGTAGAGCAAGATGTAGAAATTCGTGTACATATTGATCCAGCAGCTAAGAAAGAGGATCAAAAAAAATTAAAAGAAGATATTTCAAAGATTTCGAAAGTCGAGTCTGTTAAATATTCTTCTAAAGACACAGAACTAAAAAAATTGATTAAAAGTTTAGGTGATAGCGGGAAATCATTTGAGCTATTTGAACAAGATAACCCGTTAAAAGATGTATATGTTGTAAAAGCGAAAGAACCAACTGATACAGCTGGTATTGCAAAGAAAATTGGAAAAATGCAATTTGTAAATAAAGTACAATATGGACAAGGCGAAGTAGAAAAATTATTTGATACAGTAAAAGCCGGCCGTAATATTGGGATTATATTAATTGCAGGTCTGTTATTCACAGCGATGTTCTTAATCTCTAATACAATTAAAATTACAATCTATGCACGAAGCACTGAAATTGAAATTATGAAACTTGTTGGAGCAACAAACTGGTTTATTCGTTGGCCATTCTTGTTAGAAGGGTTATTCCTAGGTGCACTAGGTTCAATCATTCCAATTATTATGATTGTGACTTCATATAATTCGCTTCAATCTATGTTTAATGAGCAATTTGCAGGAACAATTTTTGAATTGCTTCCATACAGCCCGTTTGTTTTCGAGCTATCTGCATTGTTAATGCTAATCGGTGCATTAATTGGTATGTGGGGAAGCGTTATGTCAATCCGTCGTTTCTTAAAAGTATAAAGTGTAAAAAGTTGCAAACATATTTCGTACAAGCTTATCATATAGTAGAAATAGATAAAGGCATCGCACAACGTGTGATGCCTTTTCATACACCATTGTGTGTTCGGAAAGGGGAATTCCGCATTGAAACGTAGAGTTGCGATTATAGGAATGGTTGTAGCGTTTTTCATTGGCGCTGGCGGAATGTTTGCGGGTATATATTGGCTTGGTGGCCCTTATATCGCGCAATCTATTACAGGAAAAGATGCCAATGTAAAACAAGCGGATTTGGATAAAATTCGCGAAGCGTATACACTAATTGATTCACGTTATGTTGAGGATGTGAAGGATGACAAGCTAGTTGAAGGAGCTATTCAAGGGATGCTTGCAATGCTGAAAGACCCATACTCTACATACATGGATAAGAAAACAGCAGAGCAATTTGAGCAATCGCTTGATCCAGAACTAGAAGGAATTGGTGCTGAAGTAAATAAAACGGATGAGAAATTAATCATTGTGTCACCAATTAAAGATTCGCCGGCAGAAAAGGCAGGTCTAAAACCGAACGATCAAATTTTAACAGTTGATGGAAATGGTGTGAAAGACTTATCGCGCGAGGAAGCAGTTATGAAAATTCGCGGAAAAAAAGGGACAACAGTTACGCTTGAAGTGAAGCGTTCAGGAGTTACTGATCCGTTAACATTTAAAATTAAGCGTGATAAAATTCCGATTTTCACTGTATTTAGTTCTGTGAAGAAAGAGAATGGAAAGGATATTGGATATATACAAATTACATCATTCTCTGAAAAAACAGCGAAAGAATTTAAAGATCAGTTGAAAGAGCTTGAGAAGAAAAATATACAAGGGCTTGTCATTGATGTGCGCGGAAACCCAGGCGGTTATTTAACAAGTGTTGAAGATATTTTAAAAGTGCTTATGACAGATAAAAAACCAATGCTTCAAGTAGAACAGCGAAATGGTGAGAAGCAAAAGTTCTACACATCGTTAAAAGAGAGAAAACCGTATCCAATCTCTGTATTAGTTGATAAAGGTAGCGCCTCTGCTTCTGAAATTTTAGCAGGAGCGTTAAAAGAAGGAGAAGGCTATTCTCTTATTGGTGAGAAAACATTTGGGAAAGGTACTGTTCAGCAAGCTGTGCCGTTTACAGATGGCAGCAATATTAAATTGACAATGTTTAAGTGGCTAACACCAGAAGGCAACTGGATTCATAAAAAAGGAATTGAGCCGACGGTCGAAGTGAAGCAGCCTGATTACTACCATGCAACGCCAATTCAAATTGAAAAAACGTTGTCTTACAATGATAATGATGAGCAAGTGAAGCATGCACAAGAGATGTTAAAGAGTCTTGGATATGAGCCAGGCCGTGAAGATGGCTATTTTAGTAAAGAAACAGAAGCAGCTGTGAAAGCATTCCAAAATGCAAACAGTATGGATGCAACGGGTAAGCTTGATAAAAAGACAGCAGAGACAATCCAGAATAAAATTGTTGAAAAAATCCGTTCTGGTGAAAATGATCTACAGCTTCAAGCAGCACTAAAATTAATAACGAAATAAGAAAAGCTGCTGGGAAAACCCCGGCAGCTTTTCTTTATAAGTCGCTGCTATGCAGAATACAACATGTTCGCTACTTAAAACCTGGCATGTGGCAGGAAAAGGCCCTGAACGCTCCTATGTGCGGCCAGACGCTCTCGCCCTTCCCTAAAAAAGAAAGGGTTTTTATGTCGTTTTTTCAATTTGTATATATATATATTTTCAATGTGATAAGTACAATGTTCTGTATATTTTTTATGTGTTAAACAAACGTTTGATTAATTATGATAAGATAAAATGAAACGGAGTAAATCTTACATAAGGTAATGTGTACGGAAGAAATGAAATATCTTATAAATGGTGGTGAATCGTTTCGTGGAGAGTTGGTTATCAGAAATTGTGAAGGCAATCGTGCGTTTTTTAATGCATCCTGCTTTGTATGTTTTCTTTATAAGTAGTTTTTTTGTTGGATATTTACGAGTATTACGAGAGCGGAAAGATTTTTCCTTTAAGGTGTATGATGTTTGGTATGAACTACGTACATCTATATTTGCAGGAATTGGTTTAGGAATCATTTTATCATTGATTACAGTTGGAACAGGCCTTGTTGTATCACAAGCAAGTGTGTTTATAATGGCGATTTGGACGGGACTGTTTGCTATCATTGTTCAGTATAGATACTTATCACCTGCATATACGTTAGGGGTTGCCATTGTAGCAGCGATATTATCTTCGAAACTTCCGTATTCCTTCTTACAGCTTCAAGAAGGAGAAGAGAGTAGTATTGTATCATTAGCGATTTTACTTGGCCTCATGTTAGTTGTAGAAGGTTTACTTATTTCTAAAAATGCCACAAACTATTCAACTCCGAAATTGCGAAAAGGAAAACGCAGTTTAAATATTGGATTGCATGAATCAAACAGATTATGGCTGGTACCGTTATTCGTTCTTATACCAGGCGATACTTTAACGCAGTTTGTATCTTGGTGGCCAGTTGTCTCTGTTGGATCACAAAAGTTTTCTTTATTCTTAATTCCGTTTTTAGTTGGATTTACGAGAACGATTAAAAGCTTTGAACCAAAAGAAGCGTTGTTATTTACAGGACGGCGCGTGTTTGGGCTAGCTGCAGTTGTCCTTCTATTAGGAATAGTGAGTTATTGGTGGCATACATTAGCAATTGTAGCTATGGGAGTAGCAATTCTTGGACGGTTGACAATTGCTGTACAAGAGCGTTTGGAAGATGGACGGCGCCCTGCATACTTTTCTTCCCGCGATAATGGTCTAGTTGTACTAGGCACAATTCCAGGTACAGCCGGGGAGGCGCTGGACTTGAAACCAGGGGAAACCATTGTAAAAATGAACGGAGTCGTTCCAACAAATGTGGATGAGTTCTACAATGCGCTGCAATCAAGAACAACAGGTGCTTTTTGTAAAATGGAAGTTGTTGATACGAACGGTGAGCTTCGCCTTGTACAACATGCGATTTATGAAGGGGAGCATCACGAACTTGGGATTGTTTTTGTAGAACAAGAACATCAGTGGGATACGGAAGTTGGCTGATGCCGTTAAAAGAATGGCATATCAAAACGCATCTAAAGTTAGGTGCGTTTTTTTGTGCTATTTTTTCTATGATTTTTTATGTAAATCGTTAATTAATATACGATCGTTTTTAAGAATGTCATTGAAATGTACCGATACATTCTAGTACAGCAAAATAAATTATGCTATGATGTGAACAAATATAAAGCTATCTAACGGAGGGATTAACATGCCGCATGTTGTATTTCGTGGAATTACTACTGAACAATTAAAGGATATAAGTAAACCATTAGTAGAAGAGCTTGCAGAGATTTGTGAGTGTGGTACGGATAATTTTACGTTGGAACTACCAAGTTCTACATTTGTATACAATGGGGAAGAAATAGAAGCGTTTCCTCTTATTGAAGTAAAATGGTTCGAGCGTGGACAGGAAATTCGTGATCGATTTGCCAAGGCCATTACTACATATATAATGGATTTTGGACTTCCAGAAGTAGAGGTTGTATTTACGGTTTTCACAGAGTCAGCTTATTATATTAACGGGAAGCATTGTGCAAATTAGAGCTATTTGAAAGACTTTTGTAACATTCATGAGAGAGTAATGAAAGATTTGTTATGTATGATGAAGTTAAGGTTATTACCCAATATGATGTAATTTCATGAAAATAGGGTATTTTATACATAGGGTTATAAGCTTATATACATAGGAGGTAATCTATTATGATCGTTACAACAACTTCTGTTATTCAAGGAAAAGAAATTGAAGAGTATATTGATATCGTAAACGGAGAAGCAATTATGGGAGCGAATATCGTTCGTGATTTATTTGCTTCTGTTCGTGACGTTGTCGGCGGCCGTTCTGGTGCTTATGAAAGTAAGTTAAAAGAAGCGCGTGATATTGCAATGGAAGAAATGAAGCAGCTTGCAGCACAAAAAGGTGCAAACGCAATTGTTGGCATTGATGTTGATTATGAAGTAGTTCGTGAAGGTATGTTAATGGTAGCTGTAAGCGGAACTGCAGTTAAAGTTCGATAAGAGAATGATTTTTTGAACCCTTCCTCAACTAAGAGGAGGGGTTCCTTTTATATGGGCTTTAAGTTGTCTTTTCAGTAAAATCGTTTAGACTAATAGAGAGGTGAAAACGAATGAAAGAGAAGGTTTCAAGTACGAAATGGTTCGGACTTGCTGTGCAATCTTTATTGGTACTAGCAGATTATGACGGTATTTGCCCTAGTGCAATTATGGCTGAAAAGTTAGGAACAAAGTCACTCTTTTTGAGGAAAATCCTTACTCATTTAGTTAAAGCGGAACTGATTGCAGCGAAAGAAGGACGAGATGGCGGTTATTATTTAGCTAGATCTGCAAATGAAATTACATTAGTAGAAGTTTATGATGCGATAAGAGCAGACCCATATTCAAAAGGATTCCTTGATGTAGATGGGAAAGAGTGTTTTTCTCCTTCGACATGTTCAGCGTTATATGAATTAAGAGATGAAATGGAAAGATGGCTTGTAGATGGACTGGCAAAGAAAAAGCTAGCTGATTTACTTCCGAAAGAATGAATAAAACGGAACTGTAGTTTTCGTTTTATTTTTTATAATTAACTGTTCTTGACAAAGGAACAGTTAAAAGAATATACTGTTCTTAAAATCAGAACAGTTAAGGGGAGAAATATAATGTCTGCAAAAAGATCAGCAACAGAAGAGTATTTGAATAAAATCCATGAGCTTACTACTCATACGGAAGCTCCGAAAGAAATTACGGACACAGATTTCTTTACTATCGCTAAGGAGCGCCAATCTGTACGTCATTATGATTCACATTTTAAAATGGATGAAAAAGATATTCGTGAAATTTTAGAGCTCGCAACTTTAGCTCCGTCATCGTCAAACTTACAATCATGGAGATTTCTTGTTGTGCAAGATGAAGCAGCGAAAGAAGAGTTATTACCAATTGCAAACAATCAACAACAAATTGTAGATGCTTCTATTGTCATTGCTGTTTTAGGAGATAAACAGGCCTATAAGAATGCTGAGAAAATTTACGGAGAAGTAGTGAAAAAAGGAAGAATGACAGAAGAAACGAAGAATTTCTATGTCAATTCAATTGTTGAAAACTATGGAAAATTCTCTAATGAACAAGCTACTCGCGTGGCGATGATTGATGGTGGCTTAGTAGCGATGCAGCTTATGTTAGCCGCAAAAGCAAAAGGTTTTGACACTGTACCAATTGGTGGTTTCCATCCGCAGAAATTTGTAGAAGCTTTTCATGTTCCAGAAAATCTTGAACCTGTCATGTTAATTTGTGTAGGGAAAGCAGTGCAGGCTGGGTTTGAAAAAGTTCGCCTTCCACTTGATGATGTGTTAACGTGGAATAAATTTTAATCGAAAAAAAACGGGGCTGACCCAGGTCAGCCCTCTTTAGTGTGTGCAGAGTGTCTAATGTTGCCTGTGGGTCTTTATACTATGTCGAATCGCCGATATATCAGAGGACAGATGTTTTACATTCTTGAATTTGATGTAGCAACTGCTCGTATTCACTTTCCAGAGCAATCACATCATCGTGACGTCCTGGCATCGAAATGCGTCCGATTACTTCCGTTAATTTTGTTTGCAGACGCAATAGTTCCTGCTCTGTTGGATTGATAGAAGACTGTTCAGTTCGTTTCGTATATTGCTTGTAATTGCCTTGAAAGATCCGCGGTTCGTCTTCATCTAGGTGTAAAATGTGATCAGCAATTTTATGAACAAATGTGCGATCGTGACTAATGAACAACACAGTACCAGGATAATCTTTCAGCATGTGCTCTAGTTCTTCTTGAGTGGCAAGATCTAAATAATTTGTCGGTTCATCAAGAAGAAGCATATTGTAGTCTCCTAAGAAGATTTTTGCTAGTGCGACCTTTACACGTTCGCCGCCGCTTAATACGTTTACTTGTTTATACACATCTTCTCTTCGAAATAGTAGGCGAGCAAGGATTGTTCGTACAAAAGCTTCGTCATAACGCGTTTCTTCCATCACGTTTTGTAAAATGGTTTTGTCTTTTTGCAGAATGGCTAATGTTTGTTCAAAATAACCAATTTTACAGCTTTTTGAAAGCTGAATTCCTCGTTCCTTTGCTTGAATCAGATAAAATAGCGTTGTTTTTCCACTTCCATTTTTTCCGAGAATAGCAAGCTTTGCACCTGGAGCTATACTTCCGTTTATATTGTGAAAGAGGGTGCGGTTGCTGATTTTTTTCGTAATTTTATTAAATTTCACAGCTGTTTTACTATGAATGGGTGCATGGTATTGTACATCAAACTTTGTATGCACAATTTCTTTTGGTTTTTCTTTCTTTTCTAGTTGTTCTAATCTTGTTTCTAGTGCTTTTGCGGCTTTTTGAACATTGCCTTGGCTATAAGCTGCTCCCGATTTATATAGCCTAGATTCAGAAGAACTAAAACTTGAACGAATTTTTGTCATACCGGAAGCTCGCTGTAGTCTGCTGGCGATTGCTGTTTCTAAGCGCTGTTTTTCTTTCGTATACTTTTCATATTCCGCTTGCTGGTGCTGCCTTTGCTGACCTTTTTGCCCCCGGTAGTTTGTGTAATTTCCTTTATATTCCCGAACGGTACCGTCTTCAATCTCGATTATCTTTGTACAAATGGCATCTAATAAGGCGCGGTCATGGGAAATTAAAATAATTGCTCCTTTATAAGATAGTAATGCCTGCTCTAGTTGTTCTGTGCCATGCATATCGAGATGACTTGTTGGTTCATCAGCAAATAAGATAGATGCTTCTTGTTCAAGAGCATGAGCAATTTTTAAACGCCCGCGTTCGCCGCCGCTCATATTCGTTGTGACGTGAGAAATACCCCATTGTCCTTTTGCAATAGAAGAGGCTGTTTCCAATGTCTCCTCATGGAATTGTGGAATGATAGCGATCGAACCGTAATGAGTAATTGTTCCGCCATCAGGTTCTATTTCTTTACTTAATATTTGTAATAGCGTTGATTTTCCGGCGCCGTTTACACCGACAATTCCAATGCGATCATGGGCGTGGATATCAAGTGCTTGTAACGTAAATAAAGTGCGGTCACCAAAGCTTTTTTCAATGTTTCGTGCTGTTAAAATGGTCATAAAAAACCCTCCCTAGTTTCACTAGAGAGGATAGATTTCACCCGTAGCATGTAAAAAAGAGATGCACAAAAAACTGTACACGTATTTTTTACATGTTCCTGTCAAAAGAAAGTTATCGACAAAAGGGCAGACTAATCCTCTTCTAGTTTTCATCATTTTGTTTCACTATTTGTGATGGATGAATAAAAAAGAGAATTAGAACTTCATTGGCCGATGTACCTTCCTTTCATAATTTCACCTTTATTGTATGAATTTGGATGTTAGTTTGTCAAATCATTCTGTTAATTTTTCTTAAAAATTTGATTATATAGTTTTGCCTTTTCGATTGTTTCTTTGTCATTCACAATCTCTCCTGGTGCATTGGCAGATCCAATTATATAACCTTCAAAGGAAGCATCGACAAAATCAAAAATGTACTGGAACTGTGCAATGAGCGGAAGCGCTTTTAATTTTGGATTGTCGCCGCCGACAATGACAACATACATTTTCTTATCTTTCATACGTTCTTTAAAATGAAGGGAGGCATCTCGTAAGCTTTGCGACCAACGATCGACAAAGTTTTTCATATATCCGCTCATCCCGTACCAATAAAGCGGCGTTGCGAAGACAATAGTATCATGCTCAAGCATTCGTTTGACGATGCCCTCGTAATCATCATCAATTGGTTGAAAGCCCTCGGCATCGTGACGCTGGTCTGTAATGGGCTTGATGGTATGATTGCGTAAATATACTTCTTCCGTTTGGACGCCTTCTAACAGCATATGCGTTAATTGTTCTGTATTCCCATTTGAACGTGAACTGCCGTGTAAAACGAACATCGTATATCAATTCCTTTCTTTTAACAACTTAATGTGTTTTTGTAAATTCGCCTCGATATGAGAAAGTAACGAAATCTGCTTTTTTACTTCCGCAAGCTTATCCTCGTAAAGTGTGATGATACTGCTGCACGGGTTATCGTATAAGTGCGGCTCTATTTCTAAACAACGCAATATTCTAGCGGTTTCTTCTAAATTTAGCCCAAGCTGCAAATACATTTGAATGAGCTTTACTTGTTCAATCGTCGTCTCATCAAAATCACGATAGTCATTTGCAAGTCGTTTTGAAGTCAATAAGCCTTTTTCCTCATAATGCCGTAATGAACGTTCGCTTACGCCTGTACGTTTCGATAATTCTCCGATGCGCAAATCTATCACTCCTTCTTTTCTTATTTTAAACCTTCACATTAGTGTAAAGGTCAACGCTGCTGATTCGCAAAGTTTTGCACATGATCTAAAAATACTTGAATCGCTTTAGAAGGAATAAAATATTTTCCCCGTACAATGGAGAACGGGCGCATGAGCTTTTCGTTTGGCACAGGGATGTGACATACTTCACCAGCTTGCAATTCCTTACGTACTGTCCAGTCTGATAAAATGGCAATTCCGAGTCCGGCCGCAACGGCTTCTTTTACACTTTGAATGCTGCTAAATGTGAAGTAACGCTTCATTTTTAAATGATGGTCGTGAATAAAGCGGTCGCTGTAAGCCCTTGTTCCTGAACCGGTTTCGCGGAGCACCCATATTTGATCTTGCAGCATGTTTGTCTGAATTGGGTTTGTCATCGTCAGAGGATGATTTGGCGGAACGACAAGCTTCATTTCATCCTCCATAAATGATTCTACGTCTACATCTGTGTAGATGACTTGCCCTTCTACTAGGCCAATATCTAGCTGATTTGAGCGAACTCCTTGTAATACCTCTTCTGTATTCGAGATAAAGGTATGAACTTCAACGCGTGGATGTTCCTTTGCATAGTTTGCTAATATTTTAGGAAGAAGATATTCTCCAATTGTAAAACTAGCGCCAATACGCAGCGTCCCCGTAACGATATTATGAAGTTCATTAATTTCTTGTTTTGCTTCTTCGTACAGTGTAAGCATTTGTTTTGCATGTATGTATAAAATGTTTCCTGCTTCTGTGACTTGGACATGTTTCGGTGAGCGCTGAATGAGCGTTGTGTCGAATTCATTTTCTAAATTGCGAATGTGCATGCTTACCCCTGGCTGGGAAAGATTCAGCATTTCGGCAGCTCTTGAAAAATGTTTTTGCTCTACGACTGTTACAAAAATTTTTAAAATGTCGGTGTTTATGAGACTCATTCCTTTCGTTTTTTAAATTTTATCGTAACTACTTAGCCATACATTTCATTTAGAAATTTGGTAAGGGGTATGATTCCAGTGAAAATACGCCTCTTATTACCTATAGAAAGTTATGTTCATTTTTCAGCATATAGATTGCTGTTATGAAGATAAAAATAGACATACACCTTGCTGCCTTTCTTTGTTTTCAAACTTTGCGCGTGGCAGGAAAAGGCCCTGACCGCTCCTATACATAGCCAGTCCCTCCCTGGCCATTTAAAATAATGCCTTTCTGCCTTTTTTTCATAGAGTGACTGAGTAGTTACATTCTATCATAAGTTTTCTTGATGATTTAAATAGCATATTAGTATTAAACTTATGATTAAAATGCTCTTATAATGAAAGTAGAACGAACATGCATGTTACAAGATAGTTATTGGAGTGGTACAAAGTGAATCAAATGATAGCCTTACAAAAGGAGAAGCGTTTCGGATTCGCGCAGGGCATTGGGATTACGTTACTTATTGCTATTGTTGCAAAATACTTGGCGCAGCTTCCATTTTTAAGTATTATGGGCCAATTAGTAATTGCTATTCTAATCGGAATGATATGGAGAGCGGCAATTGGTGTACCGAATCAAGCGATTGCAGGAACGAAT
Source organism: Bacillus sp. NPDC077411 (assembly GCF_044543425.1). Taxonomy (NCBI): domain Bacteria; kingdom Bacillati; phylum Bacillota; class Bacilli; order Caryophanales; family Bacillaceae; genus Bacillus; species Bacillus sp. NPDC077411. The sequence continues at coordinate 241,881 of NZ_JBITWA010000004.1, forward strand.
TTTTCGAGTAAAAAACTACTGCGTCTAGGGATTATATTACTCGGTATGCGATTAAATTTAGTTGATATTGCGAAGGCTGGTCCAAAGGTATTGGTCATGGCCGCAATTGTCATTACATTTACGCTTACTGTTGTATATGCATTAACGCGTTTTTGTAAAGTAGAGAAGAAACTTGGCATTTTAACGGCATGCGGAACAGCGATTTGCGGGGCGGCAGCTGTTGTGGCAATTGGACCGCAAGTAAAAGCAAAGGATGAAGAGGTCGCAGTTAGTGCAGCGATCGTTGCGATTTTAGGAACAATTTTCACATTAGCATATACATTGCTGTATCCTGTGCTTCATTTGTCTCCGTATGGATATGGTGTTTTTTCTGGGGCAACATTGCATGAAATTGCTCATGTCATTGCAGCAGCAGCACCTGGTGGAAGTCAATCGGTTGATATTGCGGTAATTATGAAGTTAACGCGCGTTGCCTTTCTTGTACCTGTGGCCATTTTAATTGGCATATGGTTTCAGCGTGGAGAAGAAACGGGACAAAAAAAATCTTGGCGTGACATTCCGATTCCGTGGTTTATTTTTGGTTTCTTAGCAGTGAGTGCGTTTCATTCATTAGGAATTGTACCTGAAAAAATCGCAAGCGATATCGTTGTTATTTCTTATATGCTTATGGCTATGGCCATGGCTGGGCTTGGCTTAAATGTAGAATTTAAGACATTTCGTAAGCTAGGAACGAAAGCATTTATTGCAGGGCTCATTGGATCGGTATTACTTTCTGTTCTTGGGTATACGCTTTTGTATGTGTTGCATTTTGTGTAGAGGACTTGCTGGGCAAGTCCTTTTTTATTGGGGATTTTGTAAAGATATCTTTACTTGTTCTGGAAAATATTTATAATAAAAGTAAAGATATCTTTACTTTTTGAGGGTGGGTTCTATGGGGGTACAAAACAGAATTAAAGAATTAAGAAAGAAAAATCATATTACGCAAGTTGAGATGGCAAAAGCAATGCAAGTGACGCGTCAAACAATTGTTGCGATTGAAAATCATCATTACAATCCGAGTTTGGAGTTGTCATTAAAGATTGCGAAGTATTTTAAGATGAGTGTGGAGGAGATTTTTACGTTGGAATAGGGGGAATTGAATCATGAAAAGACGAGTCGATGAATACGAATGGCACATAACAGGAAAAGCTTCTAGATACACCTTTATGTTTTACAGTACATGCTTATTAATTTGGACATTTTATGACATGATAACGAAAGGGAAAACAGGTTGGGAGTTTCCAATTATGGCAACTGGTAGTGCAATCTTTTTTGCGATTTGTGCATGGGAGAAACGAAAGCTTAAAAATCTTGAAGATGATGAATAAGAATGATTTCGATAAGAGCTGTTTACATGAAGATGTAAACGGCTCTTTTTTATAAAACCTCTTGAAACTAACGTTACGTCACCTTTTATAATGAAAACGAGAGGGTGATGGAAATGATTTCTATTCAACAGTTAACGAAGGAAACAAGTGTTACAGTAAGGACGCTTCGGTATTATGATCAGATCGGTTTGTTAGAGCCGAGCGGAAAGACGGAAGGCGGGCACCGATTATATAGTGAACGTGATGTATGGAAATTGCAGCAGATATTGTTTTTAAAAGAAATGGGATTCCCTTTAAAAGAAATTATGAATATGTTAGAAACAGAGCGTGTAAATGTTAAAGAGTTTTTGCAACAGCAATTGTTGTTCGTAAGAGAAGAGCAGCAGAAGTTTTCACGTATGGAGAAAATGCTGCAAGCTGTCTTGTATTCTAATGAGCTAGAAGGAGAGCTGAATTGGGATATGATGTTTGAGCTTATGCAGCTCTCCCAGCAGTCCCCGCGAATGCGCCAGCTATTTCAGCAACAAGTATTTTCACAGGAAGAAGAACATTTGCTTAAAAATTTGCCAAACATGAGTGAGCAAAATGCAGAAGTGCAAGAGTGGATTATTTTATTAAAGCGAATGCGGCAACTCATGCAGAAGAAAAAAGCACCAAGTGATGCGGAAGTACAAGGAATTACTGGAATCATTTTAGAAAAATGCAGGGAGATGGCAAACGGTGATGAAGCGTTTTTAGATAAATTGTGGGAAGTACGTAAATCAAAAGAAGAGTCGAAAAGGATGAATATGTATCCAATTGAAGAAGAGCTTTTGCAGTATATGGATACGGCTTTTGAAGTGTATATAGAAGGAGAGGAGAAATAATGAATATACTAATCGAGTATCGCTGGGCATTTTTAATTGGCGCTGAAATTGTGTTTTGGAGTGCAGTGATTAGTTTCTTTTTGTTAAGGTATGCCTTTCAACTGCATAAAGCAAGTTTCATTGTAGGGATTGTATTATTGTTAAATGAATTATTTATTTTAACGTTAGGTGTCGTTGATTATTATGAAACAGGGAAGTTTTCTCAATTTCAAATTATTATCGTCATCATCTTATTGTATGCTGTTTTTTATGGAAAGAAAGATTTAAGGAAGCTAGATTTACGTATACAACGAATGATTGCAAAGTGGCGGGGAGAAGCACTGCCAATGACACAAGAGGAAGTAGAATTAACAGGCTGGGCATATACGAAGCAAGAGTTGTTACATTGGGGGATTCACTTTATTGTATTTGCGGGTGTGCACATTGTGTTTTTCTTTCTGTATGGATTAGTACCACTTGAAAACATATCAAGTTTGGATGCTGATATATTTTTAAATGAAACTGTGAATCGTGTAAGTAAAGTGTGGAGAATCGTTTTCGGTGTAGATACGCTTATTACTCTTTCTTACGTTATCTTTCCGAAAAAGAAAAAAGAAGTGTTGTCTCGTTAAAGACAACACTTCTTTTTATTAGGCAACGTCTTCTTTTTGCTCATTTTTCAGCGTACTATTTTTATAACCGTAGCTGAAATATACAACTAATCCGATAATTAACCAAACGACAAAGCCGATCCATGTTGTTGCAGGAAGTTGTAATGTTAAGTATCCGCAGAATAGAATTGCTAATATCGGAACCAATGGTACGAATGGTACTTTAAAAGCACGCGGCAACTCTGGTTGTTTTTTTCGTAAGATGATAACGCCGATTGATACAACGATGAATGCGAATAATGTACCGATGTTTGTTAGCTCTGCTAGCTTGTCCAATGGAACAAATCCAGAAAAGAAAGCAACCATAGCTGCTGTAATCCAGCTGTTCATAACAGGTGTTTGCGTTTTTTGATTTACGCGAGAAAATGCTTTTGGTAGTAAGCCATCACGGCTCATTGCATAAAATAAACGAGTTTGTCCATATAGCATAACGAGTAATACTGTTGTAATCCCAGCAATTGCTCCTAAAGAGATAAGTCCAGCAATCCAATCTTGATGAATATATTGCAAAGCATATGCAACAGGGTTCTTTACGTTTAATTGGTTGTAGGGAACGATTCCTGTCAATACTAATGAAACAACGATATATAAGATTGTGCAGATTGCTAAGGAAGCAATAATACCAATTGGCATATTACGCTGTGGATTTTTTACTTCTTCAGCAGCTGTTGATACAGCGTCAAATCCGATATAAGCAAAGAATACAGTTGCTGCTCCAGTTGTTACGCCAGAGAAGCCAAATGGCATGAATGGCGTCCAGTTCTCGGGTTTTACATAGAAAGCACCAACGCCGATGAATAGAAGAACAACAAAAATTTTGATAGCTACCATAATGGCATTGAAGCGAGCTGATTTTTTTGCGCCTCTTGTTAATAACAATGTCATGATAAAAATGATACAAATTGCTGGTACGTCTACGTATGTGCCAGCTGCAGGATTATAAGCGCTGGTTAAAGCGTGAGGCAATTTAATACCAAATCCAGCTAATAATCCTTGGAAATATCCTGACCAACCAGATGCAACGGCTGAAGATGCCAATCCGTATTCTAGAATTAAGTCCCAACCTAAAATCCAAGCAATGATTTCTCCAAATGTTGCATAGCTGTAAGTGTAAGCACTACCTGATACCGGTACAGTTGAAGCAAATTCGGAATAACATAATGCCGCAAATACACAGGCTAAACCGGATAAAATAAACGATAAAATAAGTGCTGGTCCTGCATGTTTTGCTGCTGCAACGCCGGTAAGAACGAAGATGCCTGTTCCAATAATAGCGCCGACTCCTAACATTGTTAAATCAAATGCACCTAGCTCCTTTTTTAAAGAAGCGCCTTTCTGCTGCGATTGCGCTAGCAGTGCAGAAATCGATTTTTTTCGAAATAGATCCATATAAGCTCCCTCACCCTCTAGTTGTTGTAATATTCTGAACTTTACGTTCGATTTGTCGTATAATGTCGAATCTTTAAACGTATTGTAATATGAAAAGTGGGTGTTGTAAATATTAATTTTTTAGAAAATTCTACCTATACAAAAAATAATTCGTTGTCGAATTGTTTATCGAATATTTGTTCGTTTTTTTGGTTTTTTCATGAGTGTTCGTGTTAAAATGAAAATACAGATTTTTTACGAGGAGGGCGGATTTATTTGGAACATCAATTTGAAATTGTCTCAGAATATTCTCCGCAAGGTGATCAGCCAAGAGCGATAGAGCAGCTGGTAGCTGGGATCAAAAATGGTAAGAAACATCAAGTGTTGCTTGGAGCGACAGGAACGGGTAAGACATTTACGATTTCAAATGTCATTAAAGAAGTGAAGAAGCCAACACTTGTAATGGCTCATAATAAAACGTTAGCAGGACAGTTATACAGTGAGCTCAAAGATTTTTTTCCGAACAATGCGGTTGAATATTTTGTTAGTTACTACGACTATTATCAACCGGAAGCATATGTACCACAAACAGATACATTTATTGAAAAAGACGCAAAAATTAATGATGAGATTGATAAATTGCGTCACTCGGCGACATCGGCTTTATTTGAAAGAGATGATGTTATTATTGTAGCGAGTGTGTCTTGTATTTACGGTTTAGGTTCTCCAGAAGAATATAGTGAACTTGTTGTTTCTTTACGCGTTGGTATGGAGAAAGATCGCAATCAATTGCTTCGTGAACTTGTTGATGTGCAGTATGGCCGTAATGATATTGACTTCCAGCGTGGGACGTTTCGCGTGCGCGGTGATGTAGTTGAAATCTTCCCGGCATCTCTTGATGAGCATTGTATCCGAATTGAATTTTTTGGTGATGAAATTGATCGTATCAGGGAAGTAAATGCATTAACAGGTGAAGTATTAGCAGAACGTGAGCATGTGGCAATTTTTCCGGCATCTCACTTCGTTACACGCGAAGAAAAGATGAAAGTTGCCATCGAAAATATTGAAAAAGAATTAGAAGAACGCTTAAAAGAATTAAATGATAACGGTAAATTGTTAGAAGCGCAGCGGATAGAGCAGCGGACACGTTACGATTTAGAAATGATGCGTGAGATGGGCTTTTGTTCAGGGATTGAGAACTACTCCCGTCATTTGACACTTCGCCCAGCTGGTTCAACACCGTATACATTATTAGATTATTTTCCTAAAGATTTTCTCATCGTGATGGATGAATCGCATGTATCAGTGCCACAAGTAAGAGCGATGTATAACGGAGATCAGGCGCGTAAGCAAGTGCTTGTTGATCATGGATTTCGTCTGCCATCAGCGCTTGATAACAGACCGCTTATGTTTGAAGAGTTTGAAGAGAAAACGAATCAAGTTGTGTATGTATCAGCAACGCCGGGTCCATATGAGCTTGAGCATTCACCAAAAGTGGTGGAACAAATTATTCGTCCAACAGGGCTTTTGGATCCAAAAATCGATGTTCGTCCAATAGAAGGACAAATTGATGATTTATTAGGAGAAATTCATGACCGAATTGCCAAGAATGAGCGTGTGCTAATTACGACATTAACAAAGAAAATGTCGGAGGATTTAACTGATTACTTGAAGGATGTTGGCATTAAAGTAAACTACTTGCATTCTGAAATTAAGACGTTAGAACGAATTGAAATTATTCGCGATCTTCGATTAGGAAAGTTTGATGTGCTTATTGGCATTAACTTACTTCGTGAAGGACTAGACATTCCCGAAGTATCGCTTGTAGCTATATTAGATGCAGATAAAGAAGGATTCCTTCGTTCAGAGCGTTCGCTTATTCAGACGATTGGTCGTGCAGCTCGTAATGCAAACGGTCATGTTGTGATGTATGCAGACCGAATTACAAAATCGATGGAAATTGCAATTGAAGAAACGAAGCGTCGTCGTCAAATTCAAGAAGCATATAATGAAAAGCATGGCATTACACCGAAAACAATTCAAAAAGAGGTGCGCGATGTCATCCGTGCAACGATGGCTGCGGAAGATACCGAAACGTATGAGACAGCATCACTAGTTTCTAAGAAAATGACGAAAAAAGAACGAGAAAATGTAATTGCAAAAATGGAAGCGGAAATGAAAGAAGCTGCAAAAGCGCTTGATTTTGAGCGAGCAGCTGAGCTTCGTGATTTATTATTAGAACTAAAAGCAGAAGGGTGAAGGCAATGAGTAAAGATTTTATCGTTGTAAAAGGTGCGAGAGCCCACAACTTAAAAAATATAGATGTCACCATTCCGAGAAATCAGCTTGTTGTTGTAACAGGGCTATCCGGTTCAGGGAAATCGTCGTTAGCGTTTGATACGATTTATGCAGAAGGACAGCGCCGTTATGTAGAATCGCTATCGGCGTATGCACGTCAATTTTTAGGGCAAATGGATAAACCGGATGTCGATGCAATTGAAGGGTTATCGCCGGCGATTTCAATTGACCAAAAAACGACGAGTCGCAATCCGCGTTCAACAGTTGGAACGGTGACGGAGATTTATGATTATTTACGTTTATTATTTGCGCGTGTCGGAACACCGATCTGTCCAAATCATGGCATTGAAATTACATCGCAAACAATTGAGCAAATGGTAGATCGTATTTTAGAATATCCAGAACGTACGAAGCTGCAAGTGCTCGCACCGATTGTATCGGGACGTAAAGGTGCGCATGTAAAGCTATTAGAAGATATTAAAAAGCAAGGATATGTCCGCGTTCGCATTGATGGAGAAATGCTTGATATATCGGAAGAAATTACGTTAGATAAAAATAAAAAACATTCCATTGAAGTCGTGATTGACCGTATTGTGGTGAAAGAAGGAATTGCAGGTCGCCTTGCCGATTCATTAGAAACGGCTTTGAAGCTTGGTGAAGGCCGCGTTTTAATTGATGTGATTGGAGAAGAGGAGTTGCTGTTTAGTGAGCATCACGCTTGTCCGTATTGCGGGTTCTCCATCGGTGAACTTGAGCCGCGCATGTTTTCTTTCAACAGTCCGTTCGGTGCGTGTCCGTCTTGTGATGGCCTTGGTTCAAAGTTAGAAGTAGATCTTGATTTAGTCATTCCAAACTGGGATTTATCATTAAATGATCATGCAATCGCACCTTGGGAGCCAACAAGCTCACAATATTATCCGCAATTGTTGCAGTCTGTTTGTAACCATTATGGCATTGATATGGATGCATCAGTAAAAGATATTCCGAAGCATTTGTTTGAAAAAGTGTTGTACGGAAGCGGAGAAGAAAAAGTGTATTTCCGCTATGTGAACGACTTTGGCCAAGTGAAGGAAAGCGAGATTATTTTTGAAGGTGTAATTCCGAACATTGAGCGCCGTTACCGAGAAACGAGCTCCGATTATATTCGTGAGCAAATGGAAAAATATATGGCGGAGCAAGCTTGTCCAAAATGTAAAGGCGCTCGTTTGAAGCCGGAAACTTTAGCTGTTTTTGTAGGTGGAAAAACGATTGCGGAAGTGGCGCAGTTTTCTGTGCAGGATGCGCATGAATTCTTTACAAATATTGAATTAACGGAAAAGCAACAAAGTATTGCGAAACTTATTTTGCGTGAAATTAAAGAGCGTCTTAGCTTCTTAATTAACGTGGGACTTGATTATTTAACGCTTAGCCGTGCAGCTGGAACATTATCGGGCGGAGAAGCGCAGCGTATTCGCTTAGCGACGCAAATCGGTTCGAGCTTAACGGGCGTATTATATATTCTTGATGAACCTTCTATTGGTTTACATCAGCGTGATAACGATCGCTTAATTCAAACACTGAAAAATATGCGTGATTTAGGAAATACGCTTATCGTTGTTGAGCATGATGAAGATACGATGATGGCTGCGGATTATTTATTAGATATTGGTCCTGGTGCAGGTATTCATGGCGGGCAAGTTGTTTCAGCTGGGACGCCGCAAGAAGTAATGCATGATGACAATTCGTTAACAGGACAATACTTATCAGGTAAAAAGTTTATTCCGGTTCCGCTGGAGCGCCGCAAAGGTGATGGGCGTAAGATTGAGGTTATTGGAGCGAAGGAAAATAACTTGAAAAATGCGAAGATGTCATTTCCGCTTGGTACATTTGTTGCTGTAACGGGTGTATCTGGTTCAGGGAAAAGTACATTAATTAATGAAGTGCTATATAAAGCAGTGGCTCAAAAACTATATAAATCGAAGAGTAAGCCTGGTATGCATAAGGAAATTAAGGGCCTTGAGCATTTAGACAAGGTAATTGATATTGATCAATCACCAATTGGGCGTACACCGCGTTCTAACCCAGCAACATATACAGGTGTGTTTGATGATATTCGTGATGTGTTTGCGCAAACGAATGAAGCAAAGGTACGCGGTTATCAAAAAGGCCGCTTTAGCTTTAACGTAAAAGGTGGCCGCTGCGAAGCGTGCCGCGGTGATGGGATTATTAAAATTGAAATGCACTTCTTACCAGATGTGTACGTTCCGTGTGAAGTTTGTCACGGAAAACGTTATAATCGTGAAACATTGGAAGTAAAATATAAAGATAAAAACATTTCTGACGTGTTAGAGATGACAATTGAAGATGGGGTAGAGTTCTTTGCGAATATCCCAAAAATTAAACGTAAGCTCCAAACGCTTGTGGATGTAGGGCTTGATTATATGAAGCTCGGTCAGCCGGCAACGACGTTATCGGGCGGAGAAGCACAGCGCGTGAAGTTAGCATCTGAGCTGCACCGCCGTTCAACAGGCCGCACGTTGTACATTTTAGATGAACCGACAACGGGGCTTCATGCACATGATATTGCGCGTCTGTTAAAAGTGCTTCAGCGTCTTGTTGATAATGGTGAAACTGTACTTGTTATTGAACATAACTTAGATGTCATTAAAACGGCAGATTATCTGATTGACCTTGGTCCTGAAGGCGGAGATAAGGGCGGACAAATTGTTGCTACAGGTACGCCAGAGCAGGTTGTGAAAGAAGAGCGATCTTACACAGGAAAGTATTTAAAAGGTGTTTTAGAACGTGATAAAGCACGTATGAAAGAAAAAGTAAAAGAAGTAGAATTAACACAGTAAAGAAACATGTAACAGAGGGGCTGTGCTTCTCTGTTACATGTTTTCTGCTATCCCGCATTAACGGGCAGTAATCCCCCACCTCAAGATTGAGAGAGAAACAAAGAAGATAGGTAGGGGATAACTGTCCGTAAAAGCCCGATTGGTTCAACTAACCATCAGTGGGGGGGAAAACTCCCCACTGATGGAAGTTTCACTTTATATGCATCCAAAGGAGATGAGGATGTGGATTCTACCCAAAAAGTGTTAGCATCTTGTTGTTATTTTAGTATTTTTGTGGCTCCGCTATTATTTCCGATCATTGTATATTTTGTTGTTCCTCACGAAGAAGTGAAATGTCATGCAAAGAAAGCTTTCATTTCGCATTTACTACCGTTCTTTTGTTTATTTCTCATTTTTCTACTTGTATTTGTTATGAACACACCAGAACAAATTGGTGCAATCGTACTTATTGCGATGTTGTTATTTGGATTTGTGAACCTTGTTATTTTCATCTGGAATATTGTGAAAGGTGTACAATTGCTTGTGAATGAGTAAATAACTTTAAAGAAGAACTGTTCGTAAGAGGAATCTTATGTGTGTTTTCATTTCATTTGTTCTTGGTAATCTTTGCGGATTTCAAGTATTATTGTTGGTATATGTAGTTTGGGTATTCATTGTCCCTAGTGAAAAGGAAGTGTAAAGAACATGAGATGGATTATATCACTTATTGTAAACAGTATTGTGCTAATCGTTGTATCAGGTCTTCTCAAAATATTTGCACCAGGTGCGTTTGAAATAGCAAATATACAAACAGCAGTGATTGCGAGCGTTATTTTGTCTCTTCTAAACGTATTTGTTAAACCGTTATTAATTTTAATTACGCTGCCAATTACTGTGTTAACATTTGGATTTTTCTTAATTGTTATTAATGCGATTACGCTAGAAATTACAGATTCGATACTTGGTGATGCGTTCAATTTATCTGGATTTGGCGCAGCGATTATTGCGGCAATTTTCATTTCAATTTTAAATATGTTGATTGAGAAAGTGATTATTGAACCGTTATATGAGAAAGAATAATCGGAAGGCAGAAAGTATCCGACAAAACGTAAAACATTTTGCGCAAAGCGTGGAATGTTTTTTTTCTTTTTCAAAAGAAAGCGTGTTTCGTGTTTTCAGAAAAAAATGGTACAATAGCGGGTAGAGTGGTAGTACGCTGCTTAGATACATTCCGCAACGTGGAGGTTTATATATGCCAAAAGTTCGAACGAAAGATTTAATTGAACATTTTCAGTTAGAGTTAGTAAGTGGTGAGGAAGGAATTCACCGTCCAATTGATACAAGTGATTTATCACGCCCTGGAATTGAAATGGCAGGATTCTTTACATATTATCCAGCTGATCGTGTTCAGCTTCTTGGGAAAACAGAGCTTACTTTTTTTGATACGTTAACAGAAGAACAAAAGAAAATGCGCATGCAAGCGCTTTGTACAGAAGAAACACCGTGCATTATCGTAACGCGCGGTCAAGATGTACCAGAGGAGTTAATGCAAGCATCTCGTCAGACTGGCGTACCGTTATTATGCTCGCCGTTAAAAACAACACGTTTATCGAGTCGTTTGACGAATTATTTAGAAAGTAAATTAGCGCCAACAACAGCTATTCACGGTGTGTTAGTTGATATTTACGGTGTTGGTGTAATGATTACAGGACAAAGTGGTGTCGGGAAAAGCGAAACAGCACTTGAGCTTGTGAAGCGTGGACATCGCCTTGTGGCTGATGATAGTGTAGAAATTCGTCAAGAAGATGACGATACATTAGTCGGGAGTTCACCGGAGTTAATTGAACATTTACTTGAAATTCGTGGACTTGGCATTATTAACGTTATGACGTTATTTGGTGCAGGTGCAGTGCGTAACCATAAACGTATTTCACTTGTAATTAATCTTGAGATTTGGGATCAAAAGAAAAATTACGACCGCCTTGGTTTAGATGAAGAAAAAATGAAAATCATTGATACAGAGATTACAAAGATCACACTTCCAGTACGACCTGGTCGAAACTTAGCTGTTATTATTGAGGTAGCAGCGATGAATTTCCGTTTAAAACGTATGGGTGTCAATGCAGCGCAGCAATTTTCAGAGCGTCTTATGAGTGCGATTGAACTAGGGAATCAAAATTAAATACAAATGAAATTTCCATTAGTAAAGGATAAAAAGAAAGGGAGTGGAGAGTATGCTATTAGGATCTGTACCGCAGCTTGATCGCGTGGCAATTCAGCTTGGGCCGTTTCCGATTTATTGGTATGGTGTCATTATTGGTACTGCTGTTTTGCTCGGATTGTGGCTCGCAACCCGTGAAGGAGAGCGTCTTGGTATTCCGAAAGATACATTTATTGATTTGGTCCTAATTGCAGTGCCGCTTGCAATCCTTTGTGCACGTGCATACTATGTTATTTTCGAATGGGATTACTATTCGCACAATCCAAGTCAAATTATTAACATTCGTCAAGGTGGTTTAGCGATTCATGGCGGATTAATTGGTGCGGTTCTTACAGGAATTGTATTTGCGAAAAAACGCGGTCTGTCTTTTTGGAAGCTAGCGGATATTGCAGCGCCGAGTATTTTACTTGGACAAGCGATTGGACGCTGGGGAAACTTTATGAACCAAGAAGCTCATGGCGGTGAGGTAACGCGTCAATTTCTTGAAAGTTTACATTTACCACAATTTATTGTGAATCAAATGTATATTGATGGTGTATATTACCATCCAACATTTTTATATGAATCGTTATGGGATTTTGCTGGGGTTATTTTACTTCTACTTCTTCGAAAAGCGAATTTACGACGCGGGGAACTATTTTTTACATATTTAACTTGGTATTCTATCGGTCGCTTCTTTGTAGAAGGATTACGTACAGATAGCTTAATGCTTGGCCCGCTTCGCATTGCACAAGTTGTATCAATTACCTTAATTCTCGTTTCTATTATTTTTGTGTTTGTGAGACGAAAAATGGGGTATGCGGATAAACGATATTCAGAACAATAAGGATAGAACTTCAGAGGTGAATGAGAAAAAGTAGCGTCAAACATGCGGCGCTGCTTCTTTTCTTATCCTGCTATTCGCGGGCTTCCCATCGGCGGGATAAAATCGCTGATGGAAGTTTCACTTTATCATACAACAACTAAGGACGTGGAAAAAATGAGAATAAATACAGTGTTATTTGATTTGGATGGAACGTTGATTAATACGAACGAACTTATTATCTCTTCATTTTTACATACTTTAGAAAAGTACTATCCAAATCAGTATAAGCGTGAAGACGTACTACCGTTTATTGGTCCATCATTGCACGATACATTTAGTAAAATTGACGAAAACCGAGTAGAAGAACTCATTCAATGTTACCGCAATTTTAATCATGAACATCATGATGAGTTAGTAGAAGAGTATGAAACAGTGTATGAAACTGTACAAGAGCTTCGGAAGAAAGGTTATAAAATTGGGATTGTAACAACGAAAGTGCGCCAAACTGTCGAAATGGGATTAAAGCTATCGAAATTAAAAGAGTTTTTTGATGTTGTGGTGACAATTGATGATGTAGAGCATGTGAAGCCGCATCCAGAACCGATTCAAAGAGCACTGCAATTATTAGGAGCAAAGCCAGAAGAAGCTTTAATGGTAGGGGATAATCATCACGATATTGTTGGCGGACAAAATGCTGGCGTGAAGACAGCGGCTGTTGCATGGACAATTAAAGGACGCGAATACTTAGAGTCTTATAAACCGGACTATGTGTTAGAAAAAATGAGTGACTTGTTAACAATCTTGCCTCATGAATTGAGTTGACAAGGGGAGAGAATGGTGCGACGGACAACACGCTATCCTGTGTCAGGAGCAAATTCATTATGGAACGTATATAAGACAGTTTCATTTTGGAAAGTGATGAAAAACTTCATTGTCATTCAAATTGCACGTTATACTCCATTTTTACGGATGAAAAATTGGTTATATCGCACATTTTTGCGAATGAAAATTGGAGAGCAAACTTCTTTTGCACTTATGGTTATGCCAGATATTATGTTTCCAGAGAAAATTACAGTTGGGCATAATTCGATTATTGGTTATAATACAACATTATTAGCTCATGAATATTTAATTACAGAATATCGCCTTGGTGAAATTACAATTGGAAACGAAGTAATGATTGGAGCAAATTCGACTATTTTACCGGGTGTTGTCATTGGAGATGGAGCGATTGTTTCAGCGGGCACACTTGTTCATCGTGATGTACCGAGCGGTGCTTTCGTTGGTGGAAATCCGATGCGTGTTATTTATACGAAAGAGGAAATGGCAGTGAGAGAAGGGAAATGTTAGAAATGTAACATTTTCCTTTTCTTTTCGGGAATGAAAAGGAAATATTTGCGTATAATATACTGTTTTGTTTTTAGAAGAATCGTTTATACTTATAGATAGAAGAATGAAATAATGGAGGATCTATGGGGAAAAATCAAGAAATTCATAAAGATAACGGACAAGTTATTTCTTTTAATCAATTAGCCGATTTCTTTTATGATAAAGGAATGAAGGCTTATCGCAATCATCATTTAGAAGATGCAATTAAATATTTTAAAAGAGCGGCACAAAATCAGAAAGAGCCGTTTATTTTATGTCAATTAGCAACGGCATTATCAGAAGCGGGAGAATATCACGAATCTAATCAAATTTTATTACAAATTGTTCGTACGGGTGAACAAATAGAAGAATGCTATTATTTTATGGCAAATAATTATGCGTATCTTGGTCTATTCCAACAAGCAAAAAAGTATGCAGAGCGGTATTTAGAAATTGCGACGGATAAAGAGTTTATTGCGGAGACGATGGAACTTTTAGAGATTATTGAAGAAGAAGAAATGGATGCGCCGGAATTTGAAGATGAAGATGGATTAATTGTGATGCAAGAGCAAGCGAATCATTATATTCGGAACGGTCAATTAGAAGAGGCGATTGCGACGCTTGAAGGGGTTATAACGGAATATCCGGAATTTTGGTCGGCACATAATAATTTAGCGATTGCTCATTTTCAGCTTGGAAATGTTGATCAAGCATTGAAAATGACAGAGCTAATTTTAGAGAAGAATCCAGGGAATATTCATGCTTTATGTAATACGCTTATTTTTCTATATTCCGTTGGGGAATATAAGCAAGTAGAAAAGTTAGCAGAGCAATTGGAGACAGTGTATCCGATGTCGTTTGAACATCGTGTGAAATTAGGGACAACATTTGCAACAATTGGTCGTTTCGAAAGTGCATATAAATGGTTAAAAGTTTTAAAGCGTCAAGGTTACGAAGGTGATGTTAGTTTTTATTATTGGTTTGCATATTCTGCTTATATGGTAAATGATGAACAAACAGCAGAGAAAATGTGGGCGCATGTTGTAGAGTTACATCCTGATAAAAAAGGAAAGGAGCCTTGGAATGCTATTAATTTAGCAGATGAAGGCCAAAATATTTTATTTCGAGAACTGCAGCAATCTTTTCAGCAAAGTGAAACGTTAGAAGAACAAATGCTAGCTTTATATTTAATGAATGAGCTGACAACACCAGAGAAAATCGGTTTTTTCTTTGATGTGATGCAATCTCCTAAGCGTGTTCCGATTGTATCACAGCTGGCGCACTATTTCTTTTTAATTAATAGTCATAAAAATATTCCGCAGGAGCTTCAGCCGTTTGAACAATGTGTCCGTATTGCAGATGCTTTATACAATTATACAAAAAAAGATGATGAGCTGATTGAAGAATGTTTACATCTTTGGTTTTGTACATTTATACGCTTATACACAAGCGGAACGGCGTTTACAAATGTATACGGCTGGTCAGCGGCAGTTGAATATATTGTAAGAGGCGAATGTCAAAATAAATTGACGCAGGCAGAGCTTGGGAATATATATAATGTATCGGTAGCAACTGTACGAAAGTATGTGCAAGCAGTAAGATGTGTGCATGCATAAGCGCGAGCAAATCATTGGGAAAAAAACATTACCGACAGTATAATGAGGGTATCAAAAGAGCGATAAGAACAGGAGATGAAGAATATGGCAGAAGAAAAAATTTATGATGTAATTATTATCGGAGCTGGTCCGGCAGGGATGACAGCAGCTGTGTATACCTCTCGCGCAAATTTAAGTACGTTGATGTTGGAGCGTGGTATCCCGGGCGGACAAATGGCAAATACAGAAGAAGTAGAAAATTATCCAGGTTATGATCATATTTTAGGACCGGACTTATCAAATAAAATGTTTGAACATGCGAAGAAATTCGGTGCAGAATATGCATATGGTGATGTGAAACAAGTTATTGATGGAAAAGAATATAAAACAGTAATCGCTGGAAAGAAAGAATATAAAGCACGCGCAATTATTGTGGCGAGCGGTGCGGAATATAAGAAAGTTGGCGTGCCAGGCGAGAAAGAACTTGGTGGACGCGGCGTGTCATACTGTGCAGTATGTGACGGTGCATTCTTTAAAGGAAAAGAACTTGTCGTTGTTGGCGGCGGCGACTCAGCTGTTGAAGAAGGTGTGTATTTAACACGTTTTGCAACGAAAGTAACGATTGTTCACCGCCGAGATCAATTGCGTGCACAAAAGATTTTACAGGACCGTGCTTTCCAAAATGAAAAAGTTGATTTCATTTGGAATCACACTGTAAAAGAAATTAATGAAGCAAACGGAAAAGTAGGCAGCGTAACACTTGTAGATGTAAATAGCGGTGAAGAGCAAGAGTTTAAAACAGAAGGCGTATTTATTTATGTTGGTATGTTACCACTTTCTAAACCATTTGCAGAATTAGGTATTACAAATGAAAATGGTTATATTGAAACAAATGAACGTATGGAAACAAAAGTTCCTGGTATTTTCGCAGCTGGTGACATTCGTGAAAAAATGCTTCGCCAAATTGTAACAGCAACAGGTGATGGAAGTATTGCAGCGCAAAGTGCACAGCATTACGTGGAAGAGCTGTTAGAAGAATTGAAAGTAGAAAAATAATGAACAAAAAAGAGAAGCTGTCTTTATTGAGACAGCTTTTTTCTATATAAATACAAAGGGAAAACCCTCCATCCTGTTTGAATTTCATCTCTGGTCCATCAAACAGTGCTGATATTGAAATGAATCTTGTCGTAGGTGTACATGGACCAATAAGAACAGCGTATATTATTGTAGATGATCAATAATTTCTATCTAAATCATTATGAGATATGCAGTTTTTTATTTTTCTGAATGGTGATGGGAATAGTCTCCCATCATCTTTTTCATTTGCTTTAGACAAGAGGTTCATTCGTTGTGACAAACTGTATTTGATAGTATAATGAAGGAAGTATATAATGGGGATTTCTCCGTTAATAGCTGAGGTGAAGAAGCTTGCAAAGAGTGACAAACTGTGTGTTAATCAAGGATAATGAAGTTCTTTTATTACAAAAGCCTCGTCGAAATTGGTGGGTTGCCCCAGGCGGTAAGATGGAACGCGGGGAAACAGTAAGAGAATCGGTTGTTCGCGAATATCGCGAAGAAACGGGGATTTATTTGAAAAATCCAGCATTAAAAGGTGTCTTCACTTTCGTAATCCAAGAAGGAGACAAGGTTGTTTCCGAATGGATGATGTTTTCTTTCTTAGCGACAGATTTTGCAGGAGAAAATAAACTGCAAAGCGAAGAAGGGATAATAGGCTGGCATACATTTGATAAGATTGATGAGCTGCCAATGGCACCAGGAGATTATCATATTATTGATTATTTAATTAAAGGAAATGGCATTATTTACGGTACATTTGTATATACACCAGACTTTGAATTACTTTCGTATCGGTTAGATCCGAGTTAAACCATGAGGGGGGATATAATGGACGCGCATAATGATATTAAAATGGTTATTATTACAGGAATGTCTGGAGCCGGGAAAACAGTTGCTTTGCAAAGTTTTGAAGACCTAGGATATTTTTGTGTGGATAATTTACCGCCCATGTTGTTGCCGAAGTTTGTTGAATTAATGGCAGACTCGAAAGGCAAAATGAATAAAGTAGCGCTCGGTATTGATTTACGCGGACGAGAGTTCTTTGATCATTTATGGGGAGCGCTTGATGATTTAACAGAACGCACATGGATTATTCCGCATATTTTATTTTTAGATGCAAAAGATAGTACGCTTGTAACACGTTACAAAGAAACAAGGCGTTCACATCCACTTGCTCCAACAGGTCTTCCATTAAAAGGAATAGAAGCAGAACGTACGCTATTAACAGATATGAAGGCGCGTGCAAATATTGTACTTGAT
This sequence comes from Bacillus sp. NPDC077411, assembly GCF_044543425.1. Taxonomy (NCBI): domain Bacteria; kingdom Bacillati; phylum Bacillota; class Bacilli; order Caryophanales; family Bacillaceae; genus Bacillus; species Bacillus sp. NPDC077411. The sequence goes on from NZ_JBITWA010000004.1 coordinate 259,572, forward strand.
ACGTCGGAATTAAAGCCGAAAGAACTAAGAGAAAAGATTATTCAATTATTCTCAACAGAGGATGAACAAGCATTTCGCGTAAACGTAATGTCATTTGGATTCAAATATGGTATTCCAATTGATGCTGATTTAGTATTTGATGTTCGTTTTTTACCAAATCCATACTATATTCCACACATGAAGCCATTAACAGGTCTTGACGAGGAAGTATCATCATATGTGCTGAAATTTAATGAAACGCACAAATTTTTGGAGAAGTTAACAGACCTTATTTCCTTTATGCTTCCGCATTATAAGCGCGAAGGAAAAAGTCAGCTTGTTATTGCCATTGGATGTACAGGAGGACAACATCGATCCGTTACACTTGCAGAATATTTGATGAAACATTTGAAGCAAGAATATACAACCCATGTGTCTCATCGTGATGTGGAGAAAAGAAAGGGACATTAAGTGATGGGAAAAGAGAAGAAACCGAAAATCGTTATTATGGGAGGCGGAACTGGTCTATCCGTTTTATTACGCGGTTTAAAAAAGTATCCAGTCGACATTACCGCGATTGTAACGGTTGCTGATGATGGGGGAAGCTCTGGGAGACTTCGTGATGAGTTAGAAATTCCGCCTCCTGGAGATATTCGCAATGTGCTTGTTGCATTGTCTGATGTAGAGCCACTTGTGGAAGCGTTATTTCAACATCGTTTTACATCAGGAGAAGGATTAACAGGACATGCGCTTGGGAATTTATTGTTAGCTGGAATGACAGCTATTACAGGTGATTTTTTTCATGCTATTACGGAAACAAGTAAAGTGTTAAATGTAAGAGGACGTGTACTTCCGGCTGCGAATCAAAGTGTTGTGTTGCACGCGGAATTGGAAGATGGGCAAATTGTAAGCGGGGAATCGAAAATTCCGTATTACGGTAAAAAAATTAACCGTGTCTTTTTAACACCGGGAGACGTAGAACCGCTTCATGAAACATTAATGGAAATTCAAAAAGCTGATTTACTTGTATTTGGACCAGGAAGTGTGTATACGAGCATTTTGCCGAATTTAATGGTGAAAAAAATCGGGGATGCGGTTCTTCAGGCAAAAGCGAAGAAAGCATACGTTTGTAATGTTATGACCCAAGCTGGTGAAACAATGGGATATACAGCATTTGACCATGTGAAAGCATTGCATGATCATCTTGGAGAAGTGTTTATCGATACAGCAATAGTGAACGATGAACCAATTCCATCTGAACTATTAGGGCGTTATGCAGAAGAAATGTCGGAGCCAGTTGCGATTGATGAAGATCGCTTTACCGCGCATAATATTAAGTTGATTAAAGGTTGTTTAGCAAAGTATGATGATCAAGTTGTACGTCATGATACGATAAAGTTAGCTTCGATTTTATATTCATTAATATAACTTGTAAGCTTGAAAAAGTTTGCATGGTAGAAGGCGTTACTTCTTTGAGGTAACGCTACAAGTTCATTTAGGGCATAAAAGTAATTATGACTGTTAGGAGGTGGAACTGTTGTCCTTTGCATCAGAAACAAAGAAGGAGCTGACAAAGCTCGAAATGAAGGAATGCTGTGAGAAGGCAGAGTTGTCAGCATTACTTCGTATGAATGGTTCACTCTCCTTTTCAAACCGCCGTGTAATCATTGACATTCAAACGGAAAATGCAGCGATTGCTCGGAGAATTTATACATTATTGAAAAAAGGATATAATGTGACAGTTGAACTACTTGTCCGTAAGAAAATGCGTTTAAAGAAAAATAATGTATACATCGTTCGTTTAGTTGAGAAAGTACGTGAAATTTTATTGGATTTGCACATTGTACGAGAGGACTTTTCGTTTATTCGTCATATTTCACAAGAACTAATCGAGAAAAAGTGTTGTAAACGGTCATACTTACGCGGGGCTTTTTTAGCGGGGGGATCTGTTAATAACCCAGAAACATCATCGTATCATTTAGAAATTTTCTCATTATACAAAGAACATAATGACGCGATATGTGAGCTTATGAATGAATTTGCATTAAATAGTAAAACGTTAGAAAGGCGAAAAGGGTACATTACATATTTAAAGGAAGCGGAAAAGATTACCGAGTTCTTAAATATTATTGGTGCTCATACCGCTCTTTTGAAGTTTGAAGATATTCGTATTGTGCGCGATATGCGTAACTCTGTAAATCGTCTTGTGAATTGTGAAACAGCAAACTTAAATAAAACGATTGGTGCAGCTTTAAGACAAATTGAAAACATTCGTTATATTGAAGAGACTGTTGGACTTGATTTTTTACCAGATAAATTACGTGAAATCGCAGAATTGCGTATCAATTATCAAGATGTTACATTGAAAGAATTAGGAGAAATGGTATCTGGGGGAAACATTAGTAAATCGGGTATCAATCATCGTTTGCGTAAAATTGATGATATTGCTGAGAAATTACGCGCCGGTGAAGCGGTTATAAAAAAATAATAGGCAAAGGGGAATGGAACAGTGGTTCAAAAACGGGTAGAGGTGCTGTTGAAGACTGGATTACAAGCACGTCCGGCAGCGTTGTTTGTACAAGAGGCAAATCGTTTTCAAGCTGATATTTTTATGGAGAAAGATGGTAAAACGGTTAATGCTAAGAGCATTATGGGGATTATGAGCTTAGCTGTTGGATCTGGATGTGAAGTTACAATTACGACAGAAGGATCAGATGAGACAGAAGCATTGGAAGCACTCGTTGCTTATGTGCAAAAAGAACAATAAAAAGGGCTATCGCAATGTGCGATAGCTTTTTTATTGTGAATGGAGTGACTGTGGCTGGGCTACTTTCCTGTCGAACGTGGTCGAAAGGTCTTTATCCCGCATTAACGGGCAGTAAAGGCTGAGGAAATACGGGGAAGAAAACTGCCCGTAAAAGCCCAATTGGTTCAACTAACCATCAGTGAGAAAAGCGTCACTGATGGAAGTTTCACTTTATCCCGTGTCGAATCGCCGATATATTGAAAAAAGCGCTGATAAATGAAAAAGAGCTATCGCAAATGATAGCTCTTTTCTTCTGATCCAGCTCCAGCGGCTAGAATCTCCGGTCGTTTCGCCCCCTCGGACGAGGTAAAAAGCACCTCTCTGTCGGGGGCTCCAACGTCCTACGATTCTGAGCAAGCCGCTTCTGCTTTTCTTCTGATCCAGCTTCAGTGGCTAGAATGTTCGGTGGCTTCGCTTCTTCCTACGAGGTAAAAAAACCTCTACGTCAGAAGCTCCATCCCCCTCACATTCTAAGCGAGCCACTTCCGCTTTTCTTAGCGATTTGTAAAGATTTTATCAATTAAGCCGTATTCTAACGCTTTTTCTGCTGTCATGAAGTTGTCGCGTTCTGTGTCGCGCTCGATTACTTCTAATGGCTGACCTGTACGCTCAGAAAGAATTTTGTTTAGTTTATCGCGTAAGAATAGGATGCGTTTTGCAGCGATTTCAATTTCTGTCGCTTGTCCTTGTGCACCGCCAAGTGGTTGGTGAATCATAACTTCACTGTTTGGAAGAGCGAAACGTTTTCCTTTTTCACCAGCTGCAAGTAAGAAAGCACCCATAGATGCAGCCATACCGATGCAAATTGTAGATACGTTTGGTTTAATAAATTGCATTGTATCGTAAATTGCCATACCTGCTGTAATAGATCCGCCAGGACTGTTGATATATAAATGAATATCTTTTTCTGGGTCTTGTGATTCTAAGAATAAAAGCTGAGAAACGATAGAGTTTGCTACGTTGTCATCAATTGCGCTGCCAAGCATGATGATGCGGTCTTTTAATAAACGAGAGTAAATATCGTAAGCACGTTCCCCGCGATTTGTTTGTTCAATAACTGTAGGAATTAAATTCATGTGTAACTTCCTCCTTTAACACATTTGTTAATTTTATAATACAATTATGGTCAATAAAGGTCAAACGAAACCACTTCAGTTTTAAAAAATATGTAGGTGTATCATGTTAATTCGCTATAAATAAGGAATTCCCTTTTTCTATATCTTCCTCATGATAACCGAATTGGGTGAATTTAAACATATTTATAGAAAACCCCTCTTTTTTAGGTGGGCGAGAGCATCTAGCCATGCATAGAAGCGGTCAGGAACTTTTTCTGCCACGTGCGAAGTGAAAACAAAAAGAGAAAGCGAGTGCAGGTTCCTTGTTCGCCGCATGGCAGTGATTTATATAAGCACAAAAAAGAACGCCGTTACATATATAAGCGTTCTTTTTCATACTATTCTTTAAGTAAATAAGTTACTTTATTTAAAATTTCCTCTAACTTCTTGGCGTTGTTTGCATACATGCTCGCGGCGGTACTTGATTTCGTTTCTAAAGAAAAGAGTTCAAGATCAGCATGACACTTCTTTAAGGAAGCGAGTAATAATGGTTTGTCTTGAGGAGAAGGCATTTGAATTTTATCATTGTATATGTCGACAGTTAGTTGGCCGTAGGAGTCGATTTGTCCAATGAATACGTTGTCTATTGCAACTCCTATTTTTTCGAGTTCAGTGCGAACCCAAGCTCGGTTATGACCGCTTGCTGCAAGAGGTTCATCCATTATGTTTCCATCCATAATGACTGTGTGCGTTTCTTTTTCATTTGGTAGTTTTAATCCGATATCTTTTGCAGTTAATGGTTGTTTGTCTTTCTTTAATAATACGTTTAATTCACCGCTTGGCTCTAATATAGCGAATTCAACATCGTTTATGTTGAATACATCTTTTTTTCTTAGGAGCTCTAGTAGTTCGTCGCTCGTATATTTTTCCTTTTTTAAATTATCTTCGAGTACTTTGCCATCTTTTATGAAAATAGTGGATTTACCCTCTACAAAATCTCGTACCGTCTTATTTTTTAAGGAAACTAGTCCTGCGAAAAAAGGTATGATAGCAAAAACCATCATACTAGAAATACCGTGGAAGAAGTTTTGTTCCAACCCTGTTGATACTTCTGCAGCGATATCACCAATCGTCATACCTGCTATGTACTCAAAAAAGGAAAGTTGAGAGATTTGTCTTTTTCCAAGCCATTTCGTAATGGCAAATAAAATAATTAAGACAAATAAAGAACGTATAATGACAAGCGGCCATTCTGGTATGTGAATGTCAGGCATATATATTCCCTCCAGTCTTCCTAGAATCCTTTATATTGTGGTTCTTCTCGTTCTAATGCTGAGACTCGCCCTTGTAAATCAGCAATTACACTATCCATCTCTAACATACATTCATGAAACACGCGTTTCGCTTCGTCGTCAGCAGCATTTTGTGAAAGTGCACTTAAACTTGCTTGTGCACCTTTCAAACTAGCAAGGCATGTTTTTACACTTGCAACAACGGTCATGAGAACACCTCTTATCCTTTTGGTTTGAATAATAAAGCACCGATAAATCCGAAGATAATTGCGGCGGATACACCGGCGCTTGTTACTTTAAACATTCCTGTTATAACGCCAATGATGCCATGTTCAGCCGCTTCTGCCATTGCACCGTGAACGAGAGCGTTCCCAAAGCTTGTAATAGGAACTGTTGCACCTGCTCCAGCAAAATCAATTAACGGTTCATACAAATTAAATCCATCTAATATGGCGCCAATGACAACAAGTGTCGCCATAGTATGAGCAGGGGTGAGTTTGAATACGTCGAACATAATTTGTCCAATAACACAAATGAGGCCGCCAATTACAAAAGCCCAAAAAAAGATCATGTATTATACACCTCCAACTTCAATGGATACTGCATGGGCGATACAAGGAATCGTTTCTTGTTGCTGGAAAGTTAATGGAGAAAGTAAAGCTCCAGTAGCAACTACAAGTATTTTGCTAAACTCTCCTTTTTTCATTCGGTTTAATAAATGCCCATACACAACAGTTGCTGAGCAGCCTGGACCGCTTGCTCCTGCTAAAATAGGTTGATCGTCTCTGTAAATGAGTAATCCGCAATCTAGAAATTGTTCGCTTTGTATTGATGTTCCTTGCTTACGTAGTAAGTCAAAGGCAATTTCGCGTCCTACATGGCCGAGATCGCCCGTTACAATTAAGTCGTAGTAGGATACGTCGATTTGTCGTTCTCTTAAATGTGCTTCAATCGTGTCGACAGCAGCAGGAGCCATAGCCCCGCCCATATTAAACGGATCGGTTAGCCCCATATCGATCACTCTTCCAATTGTTGCTGACGTTACGCAAGGTCCATCTCCTTGATCACTTAATAAGGCAACACCGGCCCCTGTTACTGTCCACTGCGCAGTAGGGGGTTTTTGTCCTCCGTATTCAGTTGGATATCTGAACTGTTTTTCTACAGCAGTATTATGACTTGATGCTCCTGCTAATAAATATTTTGCTCCTTTTGCATTTACGATGCTTGCACCTAAAGCAAGTCCCTCCATCGAGGTAGAACAAGCCCCGAATAATCCGAGATAGGGAGTACCGAGTGTCCGGCAAGCAAAGCTGGAAGGAGTAATTTGATTAATTAAATCTCCAGCCAGGATAAATTGAATATCGTCTTTCCGTAGTTTTGCTTTTTCAGTTGCCCTGCTGCAGGCTTCTTCGAATAAAACTCGATGCGCTTTCTCGTAGGAGTCTTGTCCTAACCATAAATTGTCGTGCAATGTATCGAAATCATCAGGGATTTTGCCGTTCGCTTCAAATGGTCCGCCAATGACACCAGTTGATATAATCACGGGTTTGTTTTCAAATACCCATGTTCGGTGGCCTTGTAACATTTAAAACCCTCCCCATTGGATTAGAATCGTTCGAATCAGTGCGATTACAAAAGCGGAAAATACGCCAAATAAAATAACAGATCCGGCTAGTTTAAACATATTCCCGCCCACTCCAAGAACAAAACCTTCCGTACGGTGCTCGATACAAGCTGATATGACAGAATTTCCAAATCCGGTAACAGGAACGGCTGTACCTGCCCCGCCAAACTGAGCTAATCGATCGTATACACCAAAACCTGTTAGAAGCATAGAAATAAAGATCATTGTAGCTACAGTCGGATTACCTGCAGATCGTTCAGTAAAATCGAAATAAGTAATATAAAATGTGGAGATAAGTTGCCCGATTAAACAAATGAATCCGCCAACAAAAAAAGCTTTTATACAATTTTTTAGAACTGGACGCTTTGGTTCACGCTGCTGTTCAAATTTTTTATATTCTTGCTGCATTGGTGTTAAATCTTTGTTTTGGCTTGACATACGAATCCATCCTTTTCTATGTTGAAAAGTATTATTAAATATCGGAATGCATTTCTTCTTTTACTACTTTTAGTTGTTTTTTTATTTCTTTTTTATCTGCTTCTTTGTTTTTAATCTTTGTTTCTAATTTATCTAGCAACATTAAAATTTTTTTATCCATACTGACATAAACTTTTAAATTAGGATACATCTTTTCTAATGTCTGTTTCATTTCTTTTTTTAATTTCTTGATTTGAAAGCGTTCGTGGTGCTCTGGCTTCGCGGCTACATATAGTTCGTTATTGAAATTAACCGCTTTTACTTCAATTACTTCTTCCATATTAAGAATCTGATCTTTCGCTTGATTTGCTATGGATTGATCAACAGTCTCCATGCTGACTTGTGTTAATTGTGTATCTTTTTTAGTTGTTTTGTGCTCTTCTTTCTCATTCGCTTCTTTTTTTACTTTTTTATCTAGAGGACTGTTACAGCCGCTTAGGAAACTGAAGAAGAGAAGGAATAACAAAGTAATGATCCTGAATTTTCGCATTGTATCATTCCATTTCTATAGCTCTATGTAATTTGAGGGGAAAAAAGGATGATATTGTATCACCCTTTTTTCGATTCAGCATAAAGTGGGTATCATTATGTTTGCTTTAAGTGCCCTTTACTGCTGTGTATATTGAGGTTCTTCTTGTTGAACCTCTTGAACGCGCGGATTTAAAGATTCAATAATTGATTGCGTTTGCTGTGCTGCACTTTGAAATAATTGCTTCGCTTGTTGGTTATCGGTATCAAGAGCGAATCCCTCTAAGCTTGCTTGTGCGCTTTTTAATCCTGAAACAGTTTGTTTAAGTTTTGTAATTACAGTCATAACGTAATTCCTCCTCTAAGTGAATTGAATTTCAATCATTAGAATTTGTGAATGTGTGTTGAAATATAATTACCAATTTTAGGTTCCTTTCGAAATCTAAACTTTCATCCATATGTAATTTGAAAATATAAGGATTTATGATGACGAATTATAATATCAGTAGTTATGTTTATTTAAGAATAACGATTATATATGTATTTGTAGAACTTTAATTGAGGGTATTTTCAGGAAGTACATATTTTATATTTCGTTGTTTAAAATATTATGTATCAATTTAAATTAGGAGAATAAAAATTAGCAAATAGCGATTAAAAGGAGAAAGGGTTATGGATCATCATACTTTAGTTAGATGGCTGGAAGCAGTGTTAATTATATTCGCATTAATTGCAATTTGGTTTTCTGCAAGTAATTTCAGTAGTGTGAAGCGCTTTTTAATTGGTCGTCCTATGCGAACGTCAGAGCTTCATGCGCACCATAACAAATTATTTTGGTTAATTGCGCTGCCTATCCTTTCAGCGGATCTGTATTCATCTGTTGCTTATGGACCTGAATCAGGAATGACAGAGCTTGCAGGACTTGGCCCTGATGCGAAATGGTTGATTTTTCCTATCACCATTTCTACTATCGTTCTTTTGGCAATTTTGATTGTATCGTATATTATGGGGATTTTGGCATATCCAAATGGCGGAGGGGCGTATGCCATTGCAAAAGATAATTTCAAGCCGCGCTGGGTTTCTCTTGTTGCTTCTAGTTCCTTGCTTGTTGATTACGTGTTAACCGTAGCGGTATCTGTATCAGCAGCTATAGAAGCGGTTTCTTCTGCGTATCCTGTAGTCGCTCCATATGAAACAATTTTGGCAATCTTATGCGTCGTTATCTTAGTACTTGTGAACTTACGCGGAGTAGCAGAATCAGCTCGCGTATTTGCTTGGCCGACATTCGGGTTTATGATTTGTATGTTAATTTTAATTTTTACGGGATTTTTTGATGAACTTCGTCACGGGTTTATTCAACCAAGTACACCGAGCTTTGGAACAGTTCCAGAAGGCTTAACAACTTTATTAGTTTTGAAAGCGTTCAGTTCAGCCTGTTCAGCACTTACAGGAATTGAGACGATTTCAAATGCAGTTCCTATTTTTAGAGAACCACAGCAAAAAAACGCAATTAGAACGTATATTGCTTTAGGTTCTATCACAGCTGTAACACTTTTAGGATTTTCGTATCATCTGTATGCGAAAGGTGTTACACCAGATCCACACAATACGATGTTGTCGCAGTTAACTGGCATGTATTTTGGACATGGAATTTTATATCAAGTAATTATATGGTTTACGTTTATTGTGTTGATTTTAGCGGCAAATTCTACATTTACAGGATTTTCTCAGCTTGCTGCAATTGTGGCGGCAGACGGATTTTTGCCTCGAAGTTTAACAAATCGTGGAGACCGTTTAGGATATTCAAATGGAATTATTGTGCTAGCATCACTAGCATGTATTTTGATTATATCGTTTCGTGCGCATACGAATGCGTTAATTCCGTTATATGCAATCGGTGTTTTCCTTTCGTTTACAGTAGCGCAAATTGGTTTGATGCGGCGCTGGAAACGAGTAAAAGGATCAAACTGGAAAGTTAAGTTTACGATTAATACGGTTGGTGCTGTAATTACATCAATCGTTGCTGTTATTTTTGCTGTTACAAAGTTTACGGGCGGCGCTTGGGTTGTATTAGTTGTCTTGCCTATTATGATTTTTATCTCAATGTCAATTCACAGTCATTATGAAGATGTTGCAAAAGAATTGCGCATCGATATGCAAACGATACGTCCAGTAGCAAGTGATGTAGTCACACTCGTTTTAGTGTCAGGCGTTCATCGTGTTGTGAACAACACGATATCCTTTGCGAAAAGTCTAGATGTTGATCCGATTGCTGTATACGTTGGTTTCGATGAACAATCTATAAATAAAATGGAGAAAAAATGGAAAGACTGGGGAACTCCTTGTAGACTGGTAGTTCTTCGCAGTAAATATCGTTCTCTTCTTGAACCGCTGAATCGCCTTATTAAAACAATAGAGGCGAAACAAGAAGCAGGGGGGCATATCCATATTATTATTCCGCAGTTTATTGCGCACAAATGGTGGCATAATGCATTGCATAACCAAAGTGCACTTCTTTTACGCATGTGGTTTATACGCAATAAAGATATCGTGATTACAACGGTTCCGTATCACTTACATAAATAATATTGTTTTATTATTGATAATTTGAGTTATGTGGTCTACGTCGTTGTGCGATGTAGGCCGTTTGTTTTATCCTGCTATTAGTGGGGAGTAAAACCACCATTGATGGAAGTTTCACTTTATTGTATAAAGAGAATTTACGTTCAGGTAAAAAGATGATTCTTTCATATTGATGTCTAAGATGTAGCTCTGTAAACTGCGATATTAAGAAATAATTGCTTCCAAAACGAAGATATCGTATAATAAACAGTGCGCGATAGGGTAAAAAGGTGTCCTTTTGCCGTAGAGTGTATTATAATGCGCCCATAGCTCAGTTGGATAGAGCGGTGGTTTCCGGTACCACGTCTGCCGGGGGTTCGAATCCCTCTGGGCGCGTTTTTAGATTTTCAAATAATTACTCATTCTTTTTTAAACCCTAGATAAGATTGGGTTTGTAAGACAGTATAGAAATTGTCTATTACAAATAAACTTAAACATTTAGAAAAAATTTTGCACGTTTTTTGCACGTTTTAGATAACTGATTGAAACAAATTCAGTATGGTTTGATCGACGATTCTGGATTCTTTTTGTTCCATCTCATCTAAGACGTGTGAATATGTTTGCAGTGTAATGACAATATCTTTATGTCCAAGTCTTCTCGAAATGTACTTTATATTTACACCATTGTATAACAGTAAAGAGGCATGCGTATGGCGTAATGAATGACATGTTATAGTTTTAACATTACATTTGGCACAAATCTTTTTGAGAACCTTGTTTACAGCGTTATTTGTTATAATTTCCATTTGATTATTAATAAAACACAAGTTTTTGGTATTTCTTAAACCTGTTTTCACTGCGTGTTCTTTTTGGTGTTTTTGTAAATGATTTAACATATTAACCGTCTCTTTATCGATTGTTATTGTGCGTACAGATTGATAGTTTTTAGTGTTACCGAAGTCATTCTTATCACGATAATCCCATGTCTTATTGATTGTAATTGTTTTATTGTCTAAATCTACACAATCCCAGGTCATTCCCATTATTTCACCGAATCTTGCTCCAGTGGCTATTGCGAAAAGAATTATATATCTTGAAATGTATTGTGGTGTCAAATTTGAACGTAATTCATCTACTATTTTTTTCATCTCTTCCTGGTTGATAAACTTTAATTCTTCTGATTTCGTCTCATTTTCTCCGTGTATAATAGCTTTGTAAGTGGGATCTTTATGCAAAATTCCATCTTCGATTGCATATTTTATACACGCTTTAACGCAGTTATGTTTTTTCTTGACTGTCATTTTGGCGCGGTTTTTTGATAGTTCATTTAAAAAGTTCTGATACATAATCCTATTTAAGTCTTTCATACGAACGCCAACAAAATGTTCTTCGACTAGTTTTATAGTTTGTAAAAGGTTTTTTTCGTGCGATAAACTATGCTTACCTTTTTTATAAACTTCAAACCATTCCTTCATATATTCGGAGAATAGTTTGTCTTCTGCATTAAAATTGTGTCCACGACTTATTTTTTTTTCTAATTCACTCGCTGCAATTGCTGCCTCTTTCTTGGTTGAAAATCCACCTTGTGTTTTTGTTTTATATTTATCCCCATCTTTATAAGAAACTCGAAATCTCCAACCTGTTGCTCTTTTTTCAAAACTCGCCAAGTTACTTTCCTCCATTCAAAATAGAAATTATTATAATTTTTGAATGTTTATATGTGTATCTGTTAAGAAATGAACTCGATAATTTTTATGATAAAAATATACTCCTTTTGTTATTCGAATATATTCAAATGCATCCATAACGCAAGATGTTGTAACTTCAAGTTCGTCGGCTATATCCCAAGGTGTTAGGATTCCTTTTTCATAACAAAGTATTAAATTATCAATTGTAACAATTCGGAGGCAACCTAATTTTCGTGCTTGTACTTCTTGTTGACGGTCGGTAATTGTTTCCTGCCTGATTATATTACCGACTCCTTTCTCGTAGTGTGCTATTTCCTCACTAACTGTTACATACTTTTCTGCAGTAGTTTTATTAAGATTATTATTAATATATATTTCGTTACCAACACAAAGGCCACTTAAAACATTAGGCATTTTATTATTAAAGTTGAAAGTTATCTCTGGATATTGTGCTATAAGTGTTTCCAACTTGTTCATATCAATGCACCTATTTTCTCTTACTTTTTACAAAATCAATAAAATCCATTACCTCTTGTAGTTCTTCTTTACTTAGATTATCGTCCATATGAGCTGCGATTACCATATGAGGGTCATTTTCTGGTTCCCGAATCTTGTTTATAGAAATAACTCCTAACACATCATCATCTGTAATTGATTCCCCGTTTTCAAGTTTTTCAGCTATCGTAAAGAAACTTTGAGGACTTACATTTAATGCTTTTGCATAATTTTGTATATCTAATTCATCAAGTGTGCTATTTCTATTTTCATGACCAGAAATAGTGCTTTGTTTATAACCAGTTAATTTTTCTAACTCCTTTTGAGTCATTCTTCTGTATTTACGCAAATATTTGATCGCTGGACCTAGAATATTTTTTTTCAATTTCAAGTCACCTCCATCTATTGATACGATAAGGATAGTATACTCTAAAATAACGTGTGATACAATAAAAATATTGCACTGCATAATATTATTTTTGTATATAGCTTGAATAATATCGAGTTATGCGATATTATTTGAACATCGAATAATTCGGAGGTGACACAATGACTGTTAAAGAAGAAATTAGAAAGAAATATTTAAAACCAAAACGAATTTTAAAAAGGGAAAGAATGGCACGTGATATAACAATTGCAGAAATGGCAATAGCATTGGGAATCAACAGGGATGCGTATTCTGCAAAGGAAAAAGGAAAATTTTCCTTTTCAGATTATGAGATGCAAGTTATTAAAAAGAAATTAAATCTACCGATTGAGTATCTTTTTTTTATAGACTAATATCGAGTATCTCAATATTGCGGGAGGGATCTAAGTGGAAAAAGAAAAAACATGGTGGGAAATGAAAGATTTAAAAAAGGCTACTGGGTATAGCTATGGTTGGTTAACGCAAAATATTCTTTACAAACCTTGTTATAAAAAAATTTTGGATATTAATAACGGTGGATTTGTTTATTATCCAGAGTCCAGGGGGAAAAAGTGGTTATTTATAGCTGATAGAATGCAAGAGTTTCTTGAAAGGCATTTTAACCACATTATGAGTGGATAAAAGTAGGTTAACTTACATATAATCATCAATTCAAAAAATATTAAGGATGCTGAAGCGATGGATAATCCTGCATTGTTAATCGCTATAGAATTGGAAGCAAAGAAACGATTGTATGAAATGAACCATAAGGTTTCAAATTGAGGGGAGGTGAGTTAATTGAAAAACGGCAAAAAACCAACTAAGAGAGAAAAGATTCATATCAAATCATACAATTTGAATCCTGATAATTGGTTGATTTATAAGAAAGTAGATGGAGAATTGCACTTAGTTCATCGTAATACATTTGTTAAGCGTGTAATTCCAAATTCATAGTTTAGGAGTGATTAATCGTGGATCAATTAACAGTGATAAATGAAGAATTAACATTATCAAGCTTGGAAGTAGCTGAAATGGTAGGTAAGGCACACAAGGAGTTATTGAGAGACATAAGAACATATATTGGTTATTTGGAAGACGGAGAGATAAGCGCAAAATTGCGCCCAACTAATTATTTCAAAGAAAGCTCATACCTAGATACTTTAAATCGAAAAAAACTTTGTTACGAAGTTACTAAAAAAGGATGCGAATTAATAGCGCACAAGATGACTGGACAGAAAGGAATTTTGTTCTCAGCAGCTTATATAGAAAGATTTCATGAAATGGAAAAACAAATCATAAAACAACCTATTATTCCATCCGATCCATTTGTCCAGATTCAATTAATTGCTCAAGGAACAGGGGTGCTTGATGAACGTGTAACATCATTGGAAAACATTGTCCATGAACAATTGACTATTGATTACGGTCAACAAAGAATCCTCCAAAAAGCAAAAGCAAGACGTATATATGCTTTATGGAATGATGGTCATGTAAATAAAGAAGTGCATAGTTCAACTAATAAGTTATTCGGATTACTTGGAAGAAATCTTAAAGATGCATTTACCGTTAATAGTTACAGGAATATTTTGAAGAAGGACTTTAAAGAAGCTTTGAATTTTATTAACGGATGGAGACCAATGGTTTAACTAAAAAAGAGGAGGAATATTCCTATGGAATTGATCAAGAACAAACAAGTTTTTAAAGATATTAAAAAGCAATCAACAAAAATTTCTATAATTCCAGATCAACTACAGGTAGAACAATTACAAAACGACTTGATATTTAAGGAACATAAAGGCGAGTACCTTTGTTTATATAAGATGAATGACAAAATACATTTTATTTCTGAAACGTTCGGAAAAGGTGAGGTAATAAATAAGATAGAGTTTTTTAAGGTGTTTGGTACTGAATGGAATAAACGGTCATATAAAATGATGGTCTTAAACGCATTAATTTGGTACAAACGATGGTTAAAGTCCATTTTTAAAAATATGGAAGAATTAAATAAACAAAAGAGAGGTCTACAAAAACATCACGAGTGGTTAATGGAAGTTGGAGAAATACAGAAAGCCAGTGAAAAGCTACTCTTAATTAATGACATTAATGGGGTATTAAAAAGTATTAGAGAGCAAGTTTTAAGCATTGGTAGGAAGGTTATAGATATCGTTCATTTTTGGGATTTTAATGTTAACGAAGTATGTGTTCTTCTTGGTGGAAATGAGGTAGAGGGACAACGTTTATATAGAGAATATCAAGAATATAGACAGCATCAGGATACATTTAAAACATTCTTAGAATTCGCTTTACATAGAGGGTTAGAGTACCGACATCGGAAAGAGCGAATGAAAGATATGTATGATTGTCCATATTATGAA
The DNA here is from genome assembly GCF_044543425.1 of Bacillus sp. NPDC077411. Taxonomy (NCBI): domain Bacteria; kingdom Bacillati; phylum Bacillota; class Bacilli; order Caryophanales; family Bacillaceae; genus Bacillus; species Bacillus sp. NPDC077411. The sequence continues at coordinate 274,799 of NZ_JBITWA010000004.1, forward strand.
ATGCCTTTCTATTGGGCTGTAAATAAGGTGATTTTGGATGCTATAGATAACTCACCAAAAGCAAAAGAAAACATACGTAACTTTTTTAAAAACGAGATGGGATTGACTATGTATAGAACAGTTGAAGATTTAGAAGGCAATATTTTAGGTGTTGTGAAGGATGATGAGAATTGAAATCATTATAAATAAATGAGAGGGGGGTGAACGTTGTGTATATTGACTACAAGGACGCTAGGGTATCAGATTACTTGTATTTATTAAACGCCCAAAAGAAAGGCGGACGGGTTCGGTTATTAGCAGAAATACGAATTACGTGTTTGCATGCAGCTATTCGTAATGAAAGAAAAAAGTAACTTGCGTCAACAAGTTACCATACAAAAATACCATTTATAAAATACCTATCGAAAGTATAGCATAAATGCCTAGTTTATGAAAAGAGGTGCGGTTATGGCTATTTTTAGACCAGTCCAAACAGATTTCTGGACAGATGTGAAAGTTTCGGAGGATATGACTCCAGAGGATAAGCTATTTATGGTTTATCTTCTGACTAATCCCCACACTACGCAGTTAGGTGTATATGAAATCACACCTAAAATAATAGCATTTGAAATTGGTGTTTCGATTGAATCGGCAAGAGCATTACTTGATCGCTTTGAAAATCATCATAAATTAATCAAATACAACAAGAAAACACGTGAAATTGCTATCAAGAACTGGGGTAAATATAACTTAACAAGAGGCGGAAAACCGATTGAAGATTGTCTTAAAAAAGAGATCGATAAGGTGAAAGACTTGTCTCTAGTGCAATTCATTTTAGAGAAAACAGAGAATGAAAAGTTAGTAGAGAAAATCAGTGTTTATGCGGGCTTTGACGATACGTCGACGATACGTGGTACGTCACGTGGACAAAAAGAAGAAGAAAAAGAAGAAGAAAAAGAAAAAAAATATATTGTCGAGATAGTAAACTATCTCAACACCGCCTGTGAAAAAAATTATCGAACATCAACTAAGAAAACTCGAACTTTAATCAAAGCTCGGTTAGCAGAAGACTATACAGTTGCAGATTTAAAAAAAGTAATAGATATAAAGAAATCTCATTGGTTTAAAGACCCAAAGTGGGATGAATATTTAAGACCAGAAACTTTATTTGGCACGAAATTTGAAAGCTACTTGAACAGTAAAGCAAAAGTGAAACAAGGTTCTGAAATGACAGCAGAAGAACGATTAAAACATTTTGAACAGGAAGCAGCTGAACAAGATGACTTACCTTTCTAGAGGTACTTTGAATGAATAGAGAGGAGTTATTTCAAAAAGTATTTAATAGTGATCGTGCTGTCAGAAACTCGATTAACGTAAATGAATTAGTAGAAGCCATGTCTCTTGAAGGAGAAGGCGCTTGGTGTAAGACGTGTAAGGTCTATATACCAATGATGCAGCTACCAATACACATGTTAACAACGTTAAAAAAAGTACCTGGTATAAGCTCTACTGGTAAAGTACAACCTGTTTGTCCGAAATGTTTTAGAAAACCATCTGCTGAAGAAAATGAAATAAGGTATCAAGATGTTGTTGCAGCTGCTCAGAAACGTTTGCAAGACGGTGAAAAAAATCGTTACTTAATGCCTACACCTGAGAGATATATCGATGCTGCACTTGAAAACTTTGAAATGCGGCAAGGTACAGAGAAGGCTATCAAAGGAGCAATATATTTCATTGAAAAGATTCCGACCAAGAAAGAAAAAGGTTTATTCCTTCAAGGTGGATTTGGTTCTGGAAAAACAAGATTGTGTTATTCCTTAAAACACACATTAGAAAGCATGGGAATAAAAGTGATTGTTTATAACGTTACTCAATTGTTGGATCGTATCCGTTCAACATTCAATAACGATAAAGAGAGTAAGCAAGAAATTATGGCTATGCTTATGAAATGCGATGTATTAATACTCGATGATCTAGGAGCAGAAAAGCCTAGTGAGTTCGCAGCCGAGTTTTTATATACGATCATCGATTATCGTTACAGTACTTGGAGACGGATGGTTATTACAAGTAACTGCAGTAATGAAGAATTACAAGAACGTCTTGGTCATTTGCAGGGTGGAAGAATTTTAGATCGGCTAAAAGAAGCGTGTTACAAAATACCAATTACGGCGGGGAGTGCAAGACAATGAAAGAGAGCAAAAGTAATGTTATGAGTAGTGAAATACTAGAGGAATTAAAGATCGTTTTAAAGGAACTAATCATTATGTCTTATACAAATGAAACAGTGCGGCACTTCTTAGATGATCTACATGAAGTATTGATAAAGAACAAAGAAACAGCGTCTGAAGATTTATCAACGGCATTAAAAAAGCTTCAAGAAAAGCATATTCCTGATGGTGTTTAAATTATGGTAACCGCAATAAAAGCAAAATGTATTGATACAAATTATTCACCTGTTTTGCAACAAGGAGAGGAGTATTTCGTTTTTCCAGCCAAACAGAATTTTTACTATGTTAGTCGATTCAATCATGTACATGCTCATTTTGGTTGTTATCCAAAAGAGAGATTTCAACTAATAGAAAAAGGTGTTTGGTCACCAGAGCCTAATGTGAAAATACCTGATTTAGATCAAGATACATTTTACAGGGCGCAGCTTATTTGGAGGGCAAAGGGTTATAGAAATAAGCCACTTAAAGATTATGTGATTCAACCTAAACAGACCCATTGCTTTTTCTGGCATGATCGAAAAAGAGAACAGTTCTGTGGTTGTTTTCCATTACATTGGTTTACTAATTTTGAGCCGATTGTAGAACAGCAAAAACAACAAGAAGAGGTAAAAGAGAATCCTATTACGTTAATAGAAAGGTTCGATGGGCAGTTGGCATTCTTTTAAGGGGA